>NZ_NFHK01000005.1:0-95892 GCF_002161315.1 Faecalibacterium sp. An77 | reverse complement strand
CTTCTCTGCCAATGAGGCATCTTTCTCAGGTCGATTCAGTCGCCTTACAAAGCTGTAATAGCCGCTTCTGGATACCGAAAAGAACCTGCACATGACTAGTACAGAATACTTCTCCCTGTAACGATAAATCACGGCATACTTTGCCTTTGCACTCACTTCCTTCCTGTGGACCGCAGAAAATCCCGCAGCAACTCATTCTCCATCTTCAACCGCTGGATCTCATAGGCTTGCTCGGCGATTATATCTCCAGGTTCAGCAACTTTTCTCGGACGTCCTTTTGGTTTGGGAAAAATTCCTGCTTCCTGTTTGGCCTGTTTGCGGTTATATCGGTTGATCCAATTCTTGATTTGTACCTTGCTTAATCCCAATTGATTCGCGATCTCTTGCCGGGTCGCTCCTGCCTCTCGCAAGGCTAGAATTTCTTCCTCTTTCACTTGGATATGTGTGTATTTTTGTCTGGACATACGAACGCCCCCTGTATAGGTTTATTTTCCTACACAGGGGGCGTTTTGTCTATTGTCCGTTTTTACTGGTTCAGTTCAAACAGGCCGCCTGGCCCTGAACCGCCAGCCCGGCCAGGCAGAGCAGCAGGCCCAGCACTACCCCCAGCGGCAGGCTGGCCGCCAGAAGAAAAAGCGCCTCCCACAGACAGATCCGGAAAATCATTCCCTTGGCTGCGCCGATCATCCGCAAAGCAGTCCATCCTTCCTCCCGCCGCCGGAGCTGGATGGAACACATGCCATACACGGCGCAGAGGGTCAGAAAGGCGCAGCCTGCCACAAACACCGCGAGCCCCTGACGGGAAGCGGGGTCCTCCGGGTAAGCATAGGTATTTTTGACCCAGGTGGGGTCCTGCGCGCCGTCCAGATATGGGACCACAGGAACAATCCCGTTATAGCGGCAGAGCAGCTGGACGGCAGGCCGCCAGCCGGCGGGCAGGCCCTCGGCCCCGGAAAGGACTGCATCCACCGGCAAATTGCCATCCACCGCCCAATAGGCATCGTAGGAGGGCAATACGCCGCAGAGGGTATAGCGGAGGAGAACCGGATCGCCGTCGCCGTTTGCCGCCCAAAACGAAACCGTCTGCCCCAGCTCATAAGAGGCCCCAATACCGTCCAGCACCGAGGTGGTCATGGCGATTTCGGATTCGTTCTGCGGCAGGCGGCCGCTCAGCAGTTCCAGACGGCCGCAGGAGAAATACCCGGCATCCGCTGTGCCCAGCGCGCCGAAGGCCAGACCCTGTTCATTGACCAGAAAAGCGTACTGTTCTGCCCGGCCCACGGCGGCAGGGTCTGTCTCCTGGATGAACTCCGCCGCCTCGGATTCGCTCAGGGCGTAGCGCGCAATCTGCCACTCGCCATAGATCGACTTGCGGGTCTCCTCCATGGCCACCGCACCGCTGCTGTCATAGCAGAGCATAGCCGTCATCAGGGCAAACGCTGCCGCCAGGACACAAAGCATCATCCCGGTGGCCCGCCGGCGGCCTTTCAGGCCCTTCCATGCTATGTTCGAAAAGACAGTCCGCATTTCATCCACCTCGCTTTTCGATTGCCGGGGCGGCAATCCTCCGCTGTTCGGCCGCCGCCTTTCATGGTCTGACGGGCGGCTGTGCTTTTATTACAGTATAGCATAGAAAAAAGCAAAGTCATCGAAATTGCAGCAAACGCCGAATAACTGGTACTGAAGTGAAGACAAGATATTTGAAGCGGACCGCCGGGCCAGACATTATGGATTTCTGCCAGAGCGGCGAAGGCACACCATACAGGCCCGAAGGATTGAACCTCTCCGAACAAAATTCCCAGGACCCGGCAGCTGCCGGGTATATAGCAAAAAAAGCAGGTACACCCTGTTTCAGGGTATACCTGCCTTGTTTTCTGGTTTGTCTTTGTCCGAAGTTCTGCCGATGCGGAACACCCCGCCCCTGGCCCCTGCGAAACCGAACACGCCGTTTCAAACAAAAAAGAACCCGAACACCTTGACGTGTTCGGGTTCTTTTGATGGTGGGCCATTCCCATCAGCGCTCGAACCCAAAACCTCACGAAGGGGGACGGTCTTGGCGTTCTCTTTGAAGTTGAAGTTCAGCACTACCCGGTCCTCAAAGACATAGACCGAGTTGACGAAGTTGTCGATGATCTGCCGCTTGTAAGCAGGACTGTTCACATCTCCCTGGCGGAACCGCTCAAACCAGAACAGGATCTGTTCCCGGCTCAAAGCTGGCCGCTGCAATTCTTCTTCCAGGATGTTGGCCTTGAGGGTGTCCTGACGGGCTTCCAGTTCGTCCAGGCGCTGCTTGGTGGTGGGCGTCAGGATGCCCTGCTCAATAGCCTCCAGCAGGTTGGACAGCCGATTTTCTGTGTCCCGGAGCTGCTCCTTCAGCACTGGTAGGCGGGTGCTCTCCCGGCCCTGGGCTTCCAAAATCAAATCGGTCAGGTGTTCGATGACCGGATCGTTCAAAACCAATTTGACCGCTGTATCCACCACAAAGCGCTCCAAAGGCTCTTTGCGGATGGCCTTGAGGTTACAATGCGCCTGTCCCTTGCGCTTGGCTTTGCCGCACTTATAGTAGTGATAGGTGGTGCCCATGTGGCTGGTGCCGCTCTCGCCGGCCATCAGGGTGTCGCATTTGCCGCAGAACAATTTGGTGGTCAGAAGTTAGTTGACCTCATCTTTGGCCGGGCGGCCATGGGTGATTTTGTTCTTGGCGAAACGTTCCTGCACCCGGTCGAACAAGTCCTTGTCCACAATGGCGGGTACACCACCGGGGATCACAATGTCCTTGTAGCTGTACTCCCCAATGTAGCGGCGATTCTTGAAGATTTGAAAGAAGCTGTTCTTGACAAATGGCTTCCCGGTGCGGGTGCGCAGGCCGCGTTCGTTCAGGGAGGCCGCTATCTTTTCGGCGGGTTCGCCGTCGGCATAGCGAGTGAAGATCTCCTGCACGATGGGGGCCGTCTCGGGGTCGATGTGATAGAGCCGATCCTCTTTTCCAATGACGTAGCCCAGCGGCACCACGCCGCCGTTGTACTTGCATTTGAGGGCGTTTTCCTGTTCGCCGCGGGCCACCTTGATGGCCAGCTCTGCCGAATAGTACTCGGCCATGCCGATGAGCAGGCTCTCGACCATGATGCCCTCAGGGCCGTCCGAGATCGGCTCCATGACCGAAACGAGATGGACGCCGTTCTTTTCAAGCTGACTTTTGTAGTAGACTGCATCGTAACGGTTGCGGGCAAAGCGGTCCAGTTTCCAGACCAGGACTGCGTCAAAGATTTTCCTGGCACTGTCCTGGATCATCCGCTGGAACTCGGGACGGTCGTCGGTCTTGGCAGAGTAGGCCCGGTCAATGTAGGTGCCCACGATGGCGACGCCATTGCGCTCGGCGTAGTCTTTGCAGTCCATGAGCTGGCCTTCAATGGAGGCTTCGCGCTGGCTGTCCGAGGAGTAGCGGGCGTAGATGGCGGCGGTCATACAGGGGCCTCCTTTCGCAAGAACAGGCAGATAAAGCAAACTTTCGTATAACGTGTATACCATATTTTGTGAGACAAGGCAAGCGTTTTGCCGCAAACAGTTGGTATATCAGAAAAAGCCGCGGCGCTTTTTGAAAGCCAGAAAGGAAAAGTTTTGAAAAAAGCGATAAGCAAGTATTGACCTGTGGCCACAATTTCAAAATTTGAAATCGCAGCACACTTGCCGGTCGTACTTGTTGGGGAGTGCCTTCCCCAAACCCTGCGGCGGTGCAGCCGGAAGAATCCAAAGAAACCGCGCAGGGGTTTCGTGGCACACGACTTTGCTGGCAAAGTCTAGTGTGTTATACCTTTGTGAAGGAGAGGGCAACGAGAGCCGGTTCTACGCTTCCTGTTCCAGCGATTGCAAACCAGCCTTTTTGCCCTCTGCGGAGCAAAGGTATATCACCCTCGTCTTTTGTCTTGATATTTCGTCACATTTGGCGTTCTGCTGAAATTTTCAATCCATTCTATTGCATCTCGACGAAAATGCTTTCTTGCCGTAAAAAGCTGTTGACATCCTGCGCGAACCCATGATATACTCACCAAACAATTAAATATAGAAAATAAATCACATAGATATTTTGGCTCGATTCTCAAAGCATTCGGAGCGATCGGAGCAGTTTTAGAACAAATTGAATCGCTACATAAAACAGAACTGGAGGCCTCCCGAGAAGGGAGAGTTTTCCGGTCTGTTTGTGTAGCGATTTTTTGCTTCCGTCGCCCTGTTTGCACTTTGAGAACCGAACGACCGTCTGCATGGAATACCCGGCCAGGACCTCCCTCAGAACGACCAGGGGGAGCGAGCCGGACAACGCCGCCCGAAGGGGGCAGGAAGCTCATGCAGGGAGAGCGGCAAGCCTTTTACAGGCTCGTATTGTCTGCACTTCCCATCGACCGCAACTCGTCCAGCGCATTGACCGCCGCGTGGTTGAGCGCCTCGTTTTCTGAATCGGCAGAGGCTTTCTTGTTTGTGAGCCGGACTTTACGGATCGCCTTTTCGATCTCTCTGGAAGTATGTCCCGCTTTCAATGCCTGGATCGCAAAACTAGCGATGGTAATACAGTCATCCTGGCTGAACTTGTCTTGTATCAGCATTCGCCCAAGCTGCTCCAAGATGCCTTGTTTCCCGCCTGCCGTTTGAGTGGAGGCATCGGAGCACCATAGAAGGTCACTGTCTGGAATTTCGGTAGCCGCTACCGAAATCAACTCGACGCCTTCATACATGTACACAGCATTGACAGCTTGCCGTCTGCTAGAAGCGTAAGCCTCGGTAATGTGCGTATCGATTTTTGGCCGGCCCCGGCCTCGCTTGTCCTGTTCCATGATTCCGCCCTCCTTCTACGCTGGGACTTTACTCTATTGTATCATAAACCTTCATCAAAGCATAGCACTGGAGGGATCAAAAAAGAATTTCGGTAGCGGCTACCGAAAATATTGCTCAACAGAATATTGACCAATAGGCCCTCTCGTTACGCTGCGAGAGGGCCTTCGCTTTGTCCAAGAGTGTGGAAATTGGGGCATTTTGAGGCAAATTTCCAACCTCTTGGACATACGGGAGAGCTCTGGATTTTCTGCTATACTGTCTCCAATGTAAAACTGAATGACCGTCCTCACCGCCCAAACCGCCACGACCTCCACGGAGCGAGCGCCCGAAAGGGATGGCACAGCGCCCTCAGAGATGAAGGGTTGCCTGTCAGAAGCGATGAGGGAGACCGGCAAATGATCCGTCCCGGTATACGGCAAGACGCCCGATACCACCAACTGCAAAGAAAGAGGTGTCAATGAAATACGAAAAGCCCCGCAACCCTGCATGGCCTGATTGGTACGATGGCAAGAAGATCAATGAGGTCCAGTTCTGCTACGACTTTTTGAAATTCCATCCACTCAAGTGCATCGCCGGTCGGTTTTACACGCCGGACGGCCCTGTAGAGGACGAAGCCGAAATCAAACAAAAGGTCCTGTTGGAGATCGAAAGCTATGTGACCAGCGGGCTTTCTAAAAAGGTGAGCAGCATCCTGGATAGCCTGCGGCTGTTGGCCTACTCCGCTCCTATAAAGATCGAGACCGACCGTATCCACCTGCAAAACGGAGTCTATCATCTGGCTGATGGAACCTTTCAGGAGAACAAGATGTTTTGCCGCAACCGTCTGCCGGTGGCCTATAACGCCCAGGCCGCTACTCCCGAACGCTGGCTGACCTTTCTCGGCAACCTGCTTGACGCTGAGGACATCCCCACCCTGCAGGAGTACCTTGGCTACTGTCTCATCCCTAGCACCAAAGGTCAGCGGATGATGCTCATCATCGGCAAGGGCGGGGAGGGCAAGTCTCGCATTGGTCTGGTGTTCAAAAAGCTGATGGGCGACGCCGCCAGCAACGGCAGTATCCAGAAAATTGAGATCAGCCGTTTCGCTCGTGCCGACCTGGAACATCGCCTGCTGATGGTAGATGATGACATGGACATGAACGCACTTCCCAAGACCAATTACCTCAAGTCCATCGTGACCGCTGAGGCCAAGATGGACGTAGAGCGCAAGGGCATCCAAAGCTATCAGAGCGACATCTATGCACGTTTCCTCGGCTTCGGCAATGGCGCGTTGATTTCCCTATACGACCACTCGGACGGCTTCTGGCGGCGGCAGCTCATCCTGACCACCAAAGAACGTCCAGCCGGCCGGGAGGACGACCCTTTTCTGGTCGAAAAGCTCTGTGAGGAACTGGAAGGCATCCTTCTCTGGTGCCTGGAAGGATTGACGCGGCTCCTGCGAAATAACTATAAGTTTACGCTCAGTGCCCGCGCTGCCAGCAATCTGGACACCGTCAAACGCAGCAGCAACAATGTCCTGGATTTTCTGGAATCGGAGGGTTACTTCCGCTTCAAAGCCGACGCCGAGGTCAGCTCCAAGTGCCTCTATGAAGTCTACAAGGTCTGGTGCGACGACAACGCCTGCCGTCCGGTATCACCCAACCGGCTCAGCACCGAGCTGAACCAGCAAAGCCTCCGTTATAACCTGGAAGCCACCAACAACATTTATTTGCCAGGCGGCCGCCGGGTGCGCGGGTTTATAGGCATCGAGACGCTCATCCATCCCTGCCAGCAGTAAAAATTTTTAAAAAACAATGCTGTACAGACTGTACGTACTGTACACTGTACGGCAGCCAAGAAAGCTGCTTTTAAAAACAACGTATCATCAATCAAACTTCAAAAATCGTACAACGTACAGCTCGATGTTCACTGTACGCGAATTTTTGAATCAGCACACAACACATAAAAGAATTGAGGTGAAATTTTATGAAGCACATCTTCCCCAACATGACATGGAGGACAGTACTTGACCAGAAAAAAGGATGTAGAGAAAGAATACGGCCTGCCCACAGGTTCTCTCGAATGCCTGGCCCGGACATTTCTGCCCGGGATCCAGGCATTTTTTGAAATCGAGGAAAACCAGAAGGCTTTCGAGGCTTGGCTTGCACGACGCCCGCAGGAGCCAAAAGAAGAAAAGGCTGCCTAAGAAAGTACAAAGGCAGAGCATCCTACCGGGCGCTCCGCCTTTTGACTGTTGTATGCCATCGTTGAACTCATCGGCCAAGCCGCCCTCACTCCGCCGCCGCATCCCGCTTTTGCGCCAGCCAGACCGAAAGGGCCGTAAAGGCTACGGTGTAGCACAGAGCCGACAGCAGGAAGGGCGCCAGGTCCAGCTCCATGGTGGGGTTGTTTGCCCGCATCCCCAGACAGAGCAGCGCGTAAGGAAACAGATACCCCCACCCCTTGGCGGTGCACAAAAGGCCCAGGATGCCTCCTGCCAGGCCAAAGGCCACCGGCGGGGCGAATGTCCGCACCGCCAGGCTGACGAACAGCTGCACCGCGCAGACCGTTATGCTCCCCACCGCCCCGCAGAACAGCCATCCAGGCAGCTCGGGGGGCAGTGGGCCGGGCAGGCCCACCAGCTTGCCGCTGAGGACGAATAGCCCGCCGATGCACCCCTGGGCCAGCACCGACGTCCCGGCGGCCAGGATCAGCTTGGCCAGGCACAGGTCGGCCAGCGGCACCGGCGCGGTGAAAAAGCTATTCCAGTTGTGGCCGGCCTGCTCCAGCCGCCACTGCCAGGCGCAGAACACCCCCAGCAAAGCCGGCAGAAAAAACAGGGAGGAAAACAGGGTGTGCTGGCTCCACAGGCTGTACCAGGCATTGTCCAGCACCTCGATATTACCCAGATAGTTGGCCGTGCCCAGGATGGCAGGCACCACCGGGAGCACCACAAAGGCCAGCCATACCGGAGCACGGCGGCATTTGCCCAGTTCCGCCCGCAAACAACGCAGCAGCATGGTCACACCTCCTTTTTCACAAACAGGGCCCGGCCCGCCAGCAGAAAGGCTGCGGCCCACACACAGAGAAGAATGAGGTCGGCGGGCGCAGGCCACTTCCAGAAAAAGCGGGTCACACGAGTGGCCTCGTTCCAGTCCATCCGCACCAGGGCCAGCAGCCCGTAATAGCCCCAGGGCACAAAGCGGACCAGGGCCGGCGGAAAGAGCATGGACAAGATCCCCAGAAAGCTGCCCGCGACCCCGCATACCAAGGCCGCCGCCTGGTTGGCGTAGTACAAAGACAGCCCCTGCTGCAAAGCGTAGACCATCATGGACACCGCCCAGGAGATGAGGGTGAACACCCCAAACCGCACCCAGGGGACCGTCCCGGGAAAATGGAGGGCCATCCCCATGGCTGCAAAAATGCCGGTGCGGACCACCAACAGAGCGCCCAGCACCAGAGCGCCCCAGGCCAGCTTGGCGGCATACAGCTTTCCTGGGTTTGCCATAGTTTCCAGCAGCTTCCAGGTACCGCCCTTGTGCTCCAGCTCGCAGCTGCGGCTGGCCAGCACCGCTACGCTGAGGGGCAGGATGATGGCGTCGATGAGGGCCAAATTGTAGAGCAGCAGCATCCACCCCCAGGCCAGGTCCTCCGCATCCTGCCGGGTGAGGAAGGCCCCGAACCAGAACAGTTCCACCCCCAACACCGCAGCGCAGACCAGGACGATGTGCCGTCGCCGGCACTTGAAAAATTCCAGCCTGAGCAGGTTCATAGGCTCGCCGCCTTTCCGGTCAGTTCCAAAAAGATGTCCTCCAGACTTTTCTGCCGCTCCTCCAGCCGGAGGATGCCCAGCCGGTTTTCGGCCAAAAAGCCGGTCAGCCGGGCCGTCTCCCCGTCGGGCAGGATGGGCAGGATCAGATAGCCGTCCTCCTCCTGACAGGGCAGGCCCCGGTCCCGCAGCAAAGCCTGCGCCACCGGGTCATTGGTGGTGCGCAGGGCCAGATGGTGGGTGCTGCGGCTGTGCAGGGTCTCCAGGGTGTCCTGAAACACCAGCTCCCCCTCCCGGATGATGCCCACATGGTCGGCCATCTGGTCGATCTCGCTCAGCAGGTGGCTGGACACCACCACCGTCATCCCGAACCGCCGGGGCAGGTCGCAGATCAGCTCCCGCATCTCCTGGATACCTGCCGGGTCCAGGCCATTGGTGGGCTCATCCAGGATCAATACTTTGGGGTAGCCCAGCAGGGCGGCGGCGATGCCCAGCCGTTGCTTCATGCCCAGAGAATAATGGCCGGCCAACTTATCCCGCTGGCCGTCCAAGCGGACGATCTGCAGCACCTCCCGAATGTTCTTCTCCGGCACGCCCCGCAGGGACTGCACCACCCGCAGGTTTTCCTCCCCGGTCAGGTGGCCATAATAGCTGGGGCTTTCGATCAGGCTGCCCACCTGCCGGAGGATGTCCAGGCGGTTGGCGCTGTCCATCGTTTTGCCCAGTACCTGGATGCTGCCCGCGGTGGGATGCACCAGACCCAGGATCATTTTCAGGGTGGTGGATTTGCCCGCCCCGTTGGGCCCCAAAAAGCCATAGACACAGCCCTCCGGCACCCGCAGATCCAGGTGGGACACCCGCATGGCGTCCCCGTACCGCTTGCACAGGCCGTGTGTCTCAATGATCTCCATAGCAAGACCTCCTTCATGGCACCATCTTACCACTGCCGCCTTACCTGCCCATGAAGGCTACCTTACGTTTACCTTGATTTTGAGCCCGGCCGCTGGACGAAGGGCCGGCTCCTTTTTATAATGGAAGCAGTCGGGAAAGGAGGCTGTGCCATGGCCTACCGCATTTTGATCGTGGATGACGAGCCTGCATTGCAGCAGCTGGTGGGGGAGATTTTGTCCGGCGCAGGCTATGAGACGGACAGCGCCCTGTCCTGCGCCCAGGCCCTCGAACGGCTGCGGGCCGCCCCGCCGGACGCCGTGCTGCTGGACGTGATGCTACCGGACGGGGACGGCTTTTCCCTGCTGGGAAAAATGCAGGCGGTCCGGGATCTGCCGGTGCTGTTCCTTTCCGCCCGGGATGAGGATGAGGACCGGCTGAAGGGGCTGGGCCTGGGGGCGGACGACTACATCACCAAGCCTTTTCTGCCCCAGGAACTGCTGCTGCGGCTGCGCTCGGTGCTGCGGCGGGTCTACCGGGAACAGCTCCAGGTCTCCCGTCTAGGCGATACGGAGATCGACTGGGGCAAGGGAACCGTCCGCCGGGGCGGCGCTCAGACCGCCCTGACAGCCAAGGAGTTCACCCTTCTGAAAACGCTGTGGGATGCCCGGGGCAACATCGTCACCACAGACGCCTTGTGCGAGGCCCTTTGGGACGGGCCGCTGGTGGGCTATGAGAACACGCTGATGGTGCACATCCGCCGCCTGCGGGAAAAGGTGGAGGCAGACCCCTCCCACCCACGCTATCTGCTGACGGTGCGGGGATTGGGTTACCGCCTGAAACGGGAGGGAGAGAGATGAATCTGCGCAGCTTTTTGAAAGGGACCCTGCTGATGACCGTCTCGGCGGCTCTCATCGCCCTGGTAACGGTAGTGGGATTTCTGGCCTTTATTTACTACAATAGCAGCGGGGGCCGGGATTGGGGCGTTCCCATTCAGCAGGTGTCGGATGCACTGGACCGGGACGGGACAGAGTACCGGTTCAAGGGCGAGGAACTGTTGGAAACAGGCTGCTGGGCCATGCTGCTGGACCAGCAGGGGCAGGTGGTCTGGTCTTTCCGCAAACCGCAGGAGGTGCCGGAACAATACACAGTTGCCGATGTGGCCGCCTTTACCCGCTGGTATCTTCAGGATTACCCGGTGCAGTGCTGGGTGCGGGAGGACGGGTTGCTGGTGGTGGGCTCCCCCAAGGGCAGCCTCTGGAAGCACGATATCGCTATGGACATCCGGACCCTGCTGCAAACGCCTTTTTGGTTTGGAGGCATCTTTCTGCTGGCGCTGGGGTGTGTGCTGGGGCTGTCCTATCGGGCAGCACGGCACTGGTTCCGGCAGGCCCAGCAGGCGCGGGACGCCGCCCGTTCCGAGTGGATCAACGGCGTCTCCCACGACATCCGCACCCCTCTATCGGTGGTGATGGGGTACGCTGCGCAGCTGGAGGAAGCGCCGGATCTCTCCCCCACCCGCCAAAAACAGGCGGCCATCATCCGCACCCAGAGCCAGGCCATCCGGGACCTGGTCAACGACCTGAACCTGACCATGCGGCTGGACTGTGCCATGCAGCCCCTGCGCAAAGAGACGGTCCACCCCGACAGCTTTCTCCGGCAGACTGCCGCCGATTTTCTCAACGGCGGCATGGCCGAGGGCTTCCCTTTCGAGATTGACCTTCCCGCCAAGCCCCTGCCCGCCGTCGAGGCGGACCCCTTCCTGCTGCGGCGAGCGGTGAACAACCTGCTCACCAACTGTGTGCGCCATAACGTCCCCGGCTGTTCCATCCGGCTGGGGGCTCGGGCTCGGCAGGGCGGGCTGGTCCTCTGGGTGGAGGGTGGAGCTACGGCGGACGCTCCCGCCCCGGCAGGGCCCGACCACCCTCTGGAGCCGGACGGCGGGGCCTCCCACGGCACCGGCCTGCGGCTGGTGGCCCAGATCGCCGCGGCCCACAGCGGGCAGGCCAGTTTCTATGCCGGGCCGCCTTTCCGCTGCGAGCTATGGCTGCCGCTGGGGCAGATAAAAAGTGGGCCATAAACGCAGAAACGGATCAACGGATCGCGCCGGATCATGATCCGCAGCAAAAAGGCAGAGCACCCTTACCGGGCGCTCTGCCTTTTATGGTTTTATGCAGTTGTGGTTGTCCTGCTCCCGCGATGCAGCACTTCAGACAAAGAAAAAACGTACCCGAACCCTTCCCCGTAGAGGATTGGGTTCGGATACGCCTTGTTTGGTGGAGAATTAGGGACTCGAACCCCAGACCCCCTGCGTGTGATGCAGGTGCTCTAACCAGCTGAGCTAATCCTCCGAATCGGAACAGGCATATTATAGCATGAAGGCCGAAAAATTGCAAGCCCTTTTTTACATTTTGGTCCAAAAATTTTTCCTGTTCCGCAAAGCGACGTTCAGTCGGTGTTTTTTGGGGTCAGGCATTGCCCCCGGGGTCAAAATCGTGTATACTAGAAGCCATCCGAACCGCTCCGCAGGCCCTGGCCGGCGGAATTCGGGCGGTTTGCTCCATCTCACACAGAAAAGAGGTTGTTTCTATGCTGACGGTGCGCGGGATCATCACCCTGGTGGTTCTGATCGTTCTGTTTGCCCTGGCGGTGGTCTGGATCTCCAAAAATGGCGGCTGGAAGGGCGAAGGCTGCGGCGGCAACTGCGCCTCCTGCCACCAGCGCTGCGAATCCCCCCGGACAACGGACAAAGATCCCCCTCAGACCTGACACCACAAGCCCCTGCCCGGCCCCTGCGCCGTCGGCGGGGGCTTTTCTGTTGGCTGCACCCGGCCTACAGCGCCCCTTCTTGGGCGGCGTATACCGCCAGGGTGCTCATCAGGTCGGTATTGGCCTTTTGATAGGTGGTACGGCCAATGTGCAGTTCTTCCAGTACCTGTTCCTCGGTCCGGTGGCGGCGGTAGCGCTCCTTCAGGATGCCCGCCCGGATGGGGTCCCTGCGCTCATAATAGGCCGCGGTGCGGCGCAGCGCCTGGGCCCAGCTGAGGTTCCGGGGATCGGTCTGGCGCTCAATCAGTTTCCAGTGCCACAGCGCCGCGCGGCACTTCTGTCGATCTTCAACAGTCATGAATCCCCTCCCATTTCAGATGATTTTCAATCTACTTCAAGTACCAGAAACACCGGGTCTGTTCCTCCGGGCTGAGGCCCAGAAGAACGCTCAGCCGCTGGGCTTCGCTCAGCTTGAACTCGCTTTTTCCCTCCAGTTTGTTCCGCAGCGAGCTGTCGCTCATCCGCATGGCCCGGGCCAGATACTTCCGCTTGTAGCCGCTGACCTGGACCCTCTGATTCAGTCGTTCACGATCAATCATTCTGTGCCTCCTTCTCAAGTTGTTGGGTTGATTATCGATCTACTTGCAAGTCTACCATAAAGGTGATTTATTGTCAACATCTATTGGGTATTTCTCTGAAAAAGTTGATTTAAATGCAATTTTATGGTATACTCAGGGTGCAAAACCCATCGTTCACCCTGCAAACAAAAGGAGGCATTCCCATGTCGGTCCTGTCGGTCCGCATCCGCCAGAGGCGGGAGGAGCTGGGCATGAGCCAGGAAGAGCTGGCCGCCCGGATGGGCTATCGGTCCAAATCTTCCATCACCAAGATCGAAAAGGGGATCAACGACATCCCCCAGAACAAGCTCGAGGACTTTGCAGCCGCCCTCGAGACCACCACTGCCTGGCTGCTGGGTCTGGAGGCGGAGGCCGTCCCGGTCCCCGCCGGCTTTGAGCCCCTGCCCCGGATGACCCAGGTGCCCCTGGTGGGGTCCATCGCCTGCGGCACCCCCATCACCGCCGAACAGAACATCGAGCGTTATATCGGCGTCCCCGCCGACTGGCACGCCGACTTTGCCCTCACCTGCCACGGGGACAGCATGTCCCCCACCATCCGGGACGGGGATATTGTCTGCATCCGGCTCCAGCCCGAGGTGGAACAGGGCGAGATTGCGGCGGTGCGCATCGGGGATGAAGCGACCCTCAAACATTTCCACCGCCAGGGGGATACCGTCATGCTGCTGGCCGACAACGCCGCCGTCTGCCCGCCCATGATCTATGCCGGGCCCCAGCTGGCCGAAATTCAAATCGAGGGCAAGGCCGTGGGCCTTTGCCGCAGCTTATAAGGAGGTGTTTCGATGGCAGACCAGGATTTTGTCCTCCATCCCATCGCCCACATCGAGAGCGATTTCGCCGATAAATTCGGGATTCCCCGCCAGAGCGGCCTGGTGGACGCGCTGCGGGCCCGCATCGTCTTTGAGCCGGAATACCGGGACCCCAGCGCCTTCCGCGGGCTGGAACAGTTCAGCCACGTCTGGCTGCTGTGGCAGTTCACCCAGGCGGTCCGGGACAAGTGGTCCCCCACCGTTCGGCCGCCCCGGCTGGGCGGCAACACCCGGGTAGGGGTGTTTGCCACCCGGTCCCCGTTCCGGCCCAATCCCATCGGGCTGTCCTGCGTCCGGCTGGAAACCGTCCAGCAGGACCCCGTCCTGGGGCCGGTGGTGTGGGTGCGGGGGGCCGACCTGCTGGACGGCACCCCCATCTACGACATCAAGCCTTATATTCCCTATGTGGACAGCCATCCCGACGCCGCCGAGGGCTACACCGCCCAGACCCGGACCTATCACCTGGCGGTGGACTGTCCCGCGGAGCTGCGGGCCATGCTGTCCCCCGCCCAGTGGGAGGCTCTGGCCGGCGTGCTGGAAAACGATCCCCGCCCCTCCTACCAGAACGATCCCGAACGGGTATACGGGATGCGGTTTGCGGGGTTTGAAGTCCATTTCACGGTGGCGGAAGGGGTTCTCACCGTCCGCCAGATCACCAGGGAGTGAGCCATGGAACTGCGCAACATCAATACCTTTCTTCATGTGGCCGAGCTTCACAGCTTTTCCCGGGCAGCCCGGGAGCTGGGGTATTCCCAGTCGGCGGTATCCAGCCAGATTGCCCTCCTGGAGGAGGAGCTAGGGGTGCCGCTGTTTGACCGGGTGGCCAAGTCGGTCCGTCTCACCGACGCGGGCCAGACCTTTCTGCAATACGCCCGCACCCTGCTGACCACCGCCCAGCAGGCCAAAGCGGCCCTGCAGCCCACCCCCGAGGCCCACGGCACCCTGCGGGTGGCCATTGCGGACAGCCTGTGCAGCGCCCTGATGCCCCCGCTGCTGGAACAGTTCCACGCCCTGTGTCCCCGGGTGGAGGTGAGTTTCATCACCTCCAACACCCAGACCATGCAGGATCTGCTTTCCTCCAACCGGGCCGACCTGGCCTACACCTTTGACCTGCCCCTGACCAATCCCTCCAACCGGGTGTTTCTGGACGAGCCGGAGCCCTGTTGTTTTCTGGCGCCGGCCGGGCATCCTTTGGCGGGACGGCACGACCTGATCCTGGCCGATCTGGCGGGGCAGGAATTTCTTCTCACCGAGCGGGGCATGAGTTACCGCGAAGCCCTGGAACAGCTGCTGGCGGCCCGGCAGCTGGCGCTGCGGCCTTATCTGGAGTTGGGAGACGCCGCCCTGTTGTGCCGGATGGTGGAGCAGGGGCTGGGGCTGAGTTTTCTGCCCCGGTACATGGTGGAAACCTGTCTGACGGGGCGAGCAGTGCCGCTGGAGGTGGCGGACTGCCGCATCGAGATGCGGCGGCAGCTCTTTTGCCACAAGGACAAGTGGATCACGCCCCAGATGGAAATTTTCATCTCCCTCTGCGGCCGCCAAACGGCGGCGGGCAATTCCCCCATCCCTGCGGGATCGCCCCAGTGGGGCTCTTAAGACACAGATTTATCCATCAAGAGAAAACCCCTGCTTCCACAGAGGAGCAGGGGGGTATATGCAGAATATTTCCGCAGACACAGAAAGCCGCCGGCACAACGTGCCAGCGGCTTTCTGCGTTAGGAGAAGCTTACGTCTCTATGATGAGGGGATCTATGACAGATTCAGTGGGTCCCGCGCAGGCGGGGCCAGGGCCGTCTTAGTTCAGGACGGTCAGCTCGGTCTCCACGTCGAAGACATGGACCTTGCGAGGATCGAAGGCAACGCGGACGGTATCGCCATGGCGAGCCTTGGAGGTGGGGGACACACGAGCGGTCATCTTGTTGCCCTTGTAGTCCAGGTACAGGTAAATCTCGGCGCCCATCATTTCGGAAACCTCGACCTCAGCGTTCAGCTGGCAGTCGGTGTGCTTTGCCATAAACTCGGGCTCGTCGTCGATGTCCTCGGGACGGATGCCCATCTTGACCTTCTTGCCGACATAAGCGTCCAGCTTGCCGTCAGCGGTCTTGTCCTTGGGCAGGGGAACGATGTCGCCGCCCAGGTCGATGCCGTACTGGTCGCCCTTCTTGGTGACGGTGCCGTCCAGGAAGTTCATCTGGGGGCTGCCGATGAAGCCTGCGACGAAGGTGTTGCAGGGGTAATCGTACAGGTTCTGCGGGGTATCGACCTGCTGGATGATACCATCCTTCATGACGACGATGCGGTCGCCCATGGTCATAGCCTCGGTCTGGTCGTGGGTAACGTAGATGAAGGTGGTAGCCAGCTTCTTGTGCAGCTTGATGATCTCGGTGCGCATGCTGGTACGCAGCTTAGCATCCAGGTTGGACAGGGGCTCGTCCAGCAGGAAGACGGCCGGGTTACGGACCATGGCGCGGCCCAGGGCGACACGCTGACGCTGACCACCCGACAGAGCCTTGGGCTTGCGGTCCAGCAGGTGCTCGATCTCCAGGATCTTAGCGGCCTCGTGGACGCGCTTGTCGATCTCATCCTTCGGGGTCTTGCGCAGCTCCAGGCCGAAAGCGATGTTCTTGTAAACGGTCATGTGGGGGTACAGAGCGTAGCTCTGGAACACCATGGCGATATCACGATCCTTGGGAGGAACGTCGTTGATCAGGCGGCCGCCGATGTACATCTCGCCCTTGGAGATCTCCTCCAGGCCGGCGATCATGCGCAGGGTGGTGGACTTGCCGCAGCCCGAGGGACCGACGAAGATGATGAACTCTTTGTCCTGGATCTCGAGGTTGAAGTCGGTGACGGACGGGGCGGTAGCGCCCGGGTAAATCTTGTAGATGTGCTGGCAGCTAATCGAAGCCATGGTGTTGCCTCCTATATACAATGGACGGTGTTTCAAACGTTCTTGGATGGCCCTTGACGGGGCTCTCACTTGCTGGTACTATAATAGCAGATATTTTTGTGATATGATATAGCATTTTATTGATTAGAGGTGTCGGATATTGATTTATCATTGGGAATCCACCGCCGCCCTGGCTGCCGTACGGGACGAACAGACCGACGCCCCCCTGATCCTGTCCGGCGAAGGGCTGTGGGTCTGTCTGCTGTCCAGCGGCAGCTGCACCGCCGCCATGGGGGATCTGTCGGGCTCTCTGCCCCCGCTTCCCCCCAAGCCGGTGGAAGCCGGCGGCCTGATTCTGAGCCGCGGTCCCCTGGTGCTGACGCCGTCGGGCGAGTGTCATTTTCTCTGTCTGATGCTGACCGGCTCGGCCCCGGCCCAGATGCTGGCCGGCCTGCCGGAACAGCCCTTTTCCGCCCGGGGCGAGACCTGCCCCGGCGCCGCCGAGCTGATGGGCCGTCTGGCCGGAGAGGAAGCCGGTTCCAGCCGGTCGGTGAGCCAGCAGGTCTTCACCCTGCTGTGCGAGCTGGCCACCGCCGACAGCGCCGCCCCTCCCCTGCCCCCGCTGGCCGCGGCGGCCATTGAGGACATCCGCCAAAACTACGCCGGCCTCTACGGCGTGGAGGAGCTGAGCGAGCGGCTGGGCGTCTCCAAAAGTCATCTGATCCGGGTGTTTACGGCGGCAGTGGGGATGCCGCCGGGACGCTATCTCACCGGGGTGCGGATTGAAGCCGCCATGAAGCTGCTGCTGCACCGGGAATACAGCTTGGACGTGGTGGCCAGCCTCTGCGGCTTTTCGGGGGCCAACTACCTGTGCCGGGTCTTTAAAAAGGAGACCGGACAGACCCCGGCCCAGTGGCGGGCCGCGGCGGCCCGCACCGCCATCGCCGACCTGTCCGCCGACGAGCGCACCCGCGAACAGGAAATGTTCATCTGACCCCTGCGGCCTTGACAAACGCCGCAAAGGGTTTATAATATGTAATTGGTTACCTATTTACGAGAGGTGGGACAAAACGGACTATGATGCCTTTTGGTCTGAAAATCGCCATCATCAACCGGGCTTTCCGCAAGAAGCTGGACGAAAAAGCCGCCGCCATGGGGCTGACCTCGGTTCAGCTGCGGGTGCTGGGTTCCATCAGCCGGCTGGAGGCCGCCGGTGCGGCCGAAATCCACCAGAACGATCTGGAACGGCTGGAACACGTCACCCACCCGGCCATGACCAAAATGCTCCAGCGCCTGGAGAGCAAGGGCCTGATCTCCTGCACCCCCAGCGCCCAGGACCGCCGGTACAAGAAAATCACCTGTACCGACCAGTCCGCCGGCATCCACAAGATGATTCTGGAGCAGGACGCGGAAGTCTTTGCCGAGCTGTGCCGGGACCTGACCGACAGCGAAAAGGCGGCCTTCAACGCCCTGGCCGACCGGATTCTCCAGAACATCGACGCCGAATAACCCCAGACGCCTTCCCGGGCGGTGTGCGGTGGAGTCTTCCCCGCACACTGCCTCCTTTTTGCCCAGATAGGTAACCAGTTACTTATATAGTCAAAGGAGAGTATGAGAAATGGAACAAACGACACCCCAAAATCAAAGCCCCTTCGCCACCGAGCCCATTGGCCGGCTGATCGCCAAGTTCGCCATCCCCTGCGTCATCTCGCTGCTGGTGAACTCCCTGTACAACATTGTGGACCAGATTTTCATTGGCTGGGGCGTGGGCTATCTGGGCAACGGCGCCACCAACGTGGTGTTCCCCATCACCATTGTGGCCCTGTCCCTGTCCCTGTCCCTGATGATCGGCGACGGCGGCGCCGCCTATCTGAGCCTGAAGCTGGGCGAAGGCGACCTTGAAAACGCCCGCAAGGGCATGGGCAACGCCATCGTCCTGGTGACGGCGGTCAGCATCATCCTGGCCGCGGTCTTTCTGGTGTTCATCAACCCCATCCTGAACCTGTTCGGCGCCACCGACGTGCTGCGGCCCTGCGCTCTCCAGTACGGCTGGATCATCGGCGCCGGCCTGCCCTTCATGATGATTCCCGGCGCCATCAACTCCATGGTCCGCGCCGACGGCAGCCCCAAGTACGCCATGTTCTCGATGGCTCTGGGCGCCATCATCAACACCATCTTTGACCCGGTCTTTATCTTTGTCTTCCACATGGGGGTCCAGGGCGCGGCCATCGCCACCGTCATGGGCCAGGTAGCCTCCTTTATTGTGTCGGTGGCCTATCTGCCCCGGTTCAAGTCCCTGCGGTTCCAGGCTGCCTCGTTCCGGCTGAAGGGCCGCACCTGCGGCAGCATCCTCAGCTTCGGCGTCAGCAGCTTTATCACCCAGTTCGCCATCACCATCGTCATGGCCCTGACCAACAACCTGCTGGCCTCCTACGGCGCCCAATCGGTCTATGGCTCCGAAATCCCTCTGACCGCCACCGGCATCGTCATGAAGGTGAACCAGATTCTGATTTCCATTCTGGTGGGCATCTCGGTGGGCACCCAGCCGATTCTGGGCTACAACTACGGCGCCAAAAACTACACCCGGGTCAAAAAGGCCCTGGACATCGCCTTTGTCCTGTCCGAGATCGTCTCCATTGTCGCCTTCCTGATCTTCCAGTTCACCCCCATGACCATCGTCTCCCTGTTTGGCTCGGAGGAAGGGCTGTACAACGAGTTCGCCGTCATGGCCTTCCGCATCTTCCTGCTGCTGTGCCCCCTGACCGGCTTCCAGACGGTGGTGGCGGTCTACCTCCAGGCGGTGGGCAAACCCATCAAGTCGGCCATCCTGTCCCTGGCCCGTCAGATCATCTTCTTTGTCCCTGCAGCCCTGATCCTTCCCCGGTTTCTGGGCGTCACAGGCGTTCTGTGGACCGGCCCCGTGGCGGACGGTCTGGCCTTCCTTCTCTCGCTGGGCCTGCTGCTGTACGAGCGCAGCCTGCTGAAAAAGGCCGAGGCCGCTGCCTGAGCCTGTCCCCCATCCCATGAAAGGAGCACATCGCAACATGAAAAACCGAGTCATCACCATCAGCCGTGAATTTGGCAGCGGCGGCCGCACCATCGGCAAAAAGACGGCGGAAGCCCTGGGCATCCCCTGCTACGATCAGGAACTGATCCAGAAAATCGCCGCCGAGAGCGGCTTCCACGAGAGCTACGTCCAGGACGCGGCAGAGGACTCCACCGGCGGCTTTCTGGCCTCTGCCTTCGCCCATCATCCCCAGGGCCACAGCAACGCCGACTACCTCTGGAAAATCCAGTACAAGATCATCACCGAGCTGGCCCAGAAGGGCCCCTGTGTGATTGTGGGCCGCTGCGCCGACTACATTCTGCGGGACACCGCCGACTGTCTGCGGGTGTTCATCCACGCCGACCCGGCATTCCGGGCCGACCGGATTGTCCGGGTGTACGGCGAGCGGGAGGAATCCCCCCAGCAGCGCATCCGGGACAAGGACAAGCGCCGGGCCGCCTACCACCGGTTCTACACCGACATGAAGTGGGGCCACGCCCAAAACTACGACCTGACCCTCAACAGCGGCACCCTGGGCATTGACCGCTGTGTCCAGATCATCACCCAGCTGTATTGAGCCAAGGCCCCGCCGGGCGGCACAGGTTTTCCCGCCGGGCGGGGTTCCAACCGGTATCCTTGGGGGCTGGACTCTGCACGGCTCCTTTGGATTTCATTCTCCCTCTTTCCTCTTTGCGGCATCCCAAAAAGCGCCCCCGCCTGGGGCTGGCATCCGGTTGTTTCCGGATTTGGCCGGCACAGGGCGGGGGCGCTTGTGTTTTGAAACAGTCTCAGGTCAGCCAGTGGACCCGGGCCGGGTCATAGCGGTCCTGGGGCTTCGGCTCCACAGCGGGATAGCCGCAGGCGATGATGGCAAAGACATACAGGTCCTCCGGCAGGTTCAGGGCCTGGGCGGTGGCCTCCATCCGCATCTCGATGGGGGCAATGCCCAGCCACACCGCGCCCAGCCCCTGGGACACCGCCTCCAGCAGAATGTTTTCTGCGGCGGCGGAACAGTCGATCTGGGCGTATTCGGGCCGGCTGCAGTTGCGGCGGCAGCAAATCACAATCCCCAGCGGCGCGCCTTTCAGGCTCAGGGCATAGAGGCTGCACGCGGCCAGGGCATCCAGGGTTTCCCGGTTGGTGACGGCGTAAAACTCCCAGGGCTGCTGGTTTCGGGCCGAGGGGGCCGCCATGGCGGCCCGCAGAAGCTGTTCCACCTTCTCCTGTTCCACCGGACGGGGCTCAAACTGCCGGACGCTGGCCCGGCTGAAAATCTCATTCATAAGGGTTTCCTCCGCTGTGTTTCCGGCCGGCAGAGCGGGCGGCCATCGCCGCCCGCTCTGCCGCCTGTGGGTTCAACCTACCACACAAGTGGTGTTTTTGTCAAGAGCTCCAAACCAAAAGCGGCACCATCCCGCAGGACAGTGCCGCTTGCATGATGCCGAATCTTCTCAGAAGGTCAGTTCGCCCTTGGGGTCCCGGGTCATCAGGGCGTTGACGGCGTCGGCGGGGTTCATCCCCTGGTTCACCACGGCGTTCACGGCCCGGACGATGGGCATATCCACCTGGTAGCGCTCGCTCAACTCGATGGCGGCCGGCAGGGCGTTCATGCCTTCCACCACCATGCCCACTTCCTTGACCGCCTGCTCGGGGGTTCGGCCCTGGCCAATCAGCTGGCCAGCCCGGTTGTTCCGGCTGTGCTGGCTGGTGGCGGTGACGATCAGGTCGCCGATGCCGGCCAGGCCCGCAAAGGTGTGGATATTGCAGCCCATGGCGGTGCCCAGACGGGCAATCTCGGTGATGCCGCGGGTGATGAGGGCGGCGCGGGTATTATCGCCATAGCCCAGGCCGGTGGAAATGCCCACGCCCAGCGCGATGACGTTCTTGAGGGCGCCGCACAGCTCCACACCCTTGATATCGGGGTTGGTGTACACCCGCATGCACTTGTTGGTGAAGGCGTCCTGCACAATGGAAGCCGCCTCGGTGTCGGCCGAGGCCGAAACAATGGTGGTGGGCAGATCCAGCGCCACTTCTTCGGCGTGGGTGGGGCCGGACAGGGCCACCAGCCGGAAGCCCCGGGGGCCGTCCTCTTTGGCCAGCTCATCGGCCAGAACCTCGGTCATGGTGAACAGGGTCTCGGGCTCGATGCCCTTGGCCACATCCACAATCAGCTGGCCATACCGGATGAAGGGCCGGGCCTTGGCCGCCGTGGATCGGACAAACACCGAGGGCACCGCAAAGACCAGAATATCCTGGCCGTTGCACACTTCCTCCAGATCCTTGGTGAAGCGGAGCGACTGGGGCAGAACCATCCCCGGCAGGTTGGGGTGAACCCTCGTCTGGGCGAGGTCGTCGATCTCCTTCGGGATAGCGGACCAGACCAGCACATCGCTGCCGCTCACCGACAGCATCCGCGCCAGCGCGATTCCCCAGGTGCCTGCACCCAAAATACCAATTTTCCGTGCCATTGCTCGCAACCTCCGTCTTTTCTTGCTGCCCTGGGCGGGCGTTCGTTCTGTTCTTTTATTGTACCCAAAAGCACAGGCCCCGTCAAGCCGGGCGGCGGCCGCCGGCCAGCTTCCAGACCATCAGGGCAATCAGGTAATTTCCTCCCAGGATCACCACCGCCCACACACAGGATGCCCAGAGGGGCTGGTCATAAACACAGAGGAACGGGTACGGCCCTTTATACAGTTTGGCAACGTTGGCCGCCAGAGCCACGCTGCCATACAGCAGGGTGGGAATCATGGCGCGGCGGACGGTCTGGCGGGGCATGGGGCTGCTGCGCTCCAGCAGCACAAAGGAGAGAAAGGCCACCACCGGGTTGAGGAAGTGGTTGTACAGCATCGAGCTGGTCAGTAGCAGGACATAATGTCCGTCGGGGCCGTAGATGGGGGCCAGCACAAACACCACCGTCAGGAATGTCATCATCAGGCAGCTGGTGGCAACGTACTTGAGGGTGCGGACCCACAGGGGCAGTTCCCGGCCGGTGACCAGACATCCCATCTGGCAGACCGCCGTCACCAGGCAAACCCCCATGGCGAACAGGTTGGACAGCTCGGTATAAAACAGAAACATTTCCTCATGTACGCCGCTCCAGCTCAAGGGGATGGCCTTCAGCTCCATCCAGACGATGGACAGGTTCGCCAGAATGGACAGCAGTTTTTGCAGGCGGCTCGTGTGCATACAGTTCCCTCCTAACCTCTGGGACATACCGGACCGGTCCCGCCTCACCCCGAAGCCAGGTCCCCGGGCGTGTGTCTCCAGATGCGCCAAGAGCGGGCCTTTTCAGCCCGCCCTGTGCGCAGATTTTGATGTGTGACACCGCGCCGCCCCGCCGGCCCGGAGGACGGCAGAGAACGGCGCGGAAGCAATTACTTTGCGGTGTTGATGAAGTGGCGGTTATCCACCAGGTACTTGATGCCCGAAATGGCGGTGACTGCAGCCACCAGCCAGCACAGCGCCACGCTCACCATCATCACGACCCCTTCGTTGGTGGGGCCGGCCAGAGCGGCGGCGAAGTAATAGAAGATGATGCTGAGCATCTGGAGCACCGTTTTCACCTTGCCCCACATGTTGGCGGCGATCACCTTGCCGTCCTTGGCGCCGGCAGCCACCATCCGCAGGCCGGACACGGCAAACTCACGGGCCAGAATGATGGACAGCACCACCGGCGAACAGACGCCGTCCCGCATCATATACAGGAAGGCCACGGTGGTCAGCAGCTTATCCGCCAGAGGGTCGGCAAACTTGCCGAAATCGGTAATCATCCCCCACTTGCGGGCCAGATGGCCGTCCAGATAGTCGGTGAAGCTGGCCAGGGCAAAGACCACGCCGGCGGCCAGGTACCACATGGGCTGATAGCCCGCCGCGCCGTACTGGGTCAGGGAAGCAAACACCATGAACACCGGCACCAGAAGGATGCGGGCCAGGGTCAGTTTATTGGGCAAGTTCATCGAAGATTCCTCCTCTTATACTCCAAAACGTCTTATTGTTTTTGTTTATGACGCTTTGTATTGCATCCAAACCGCCGTTCCATTTTACGCAGCGGCATTCTGCTTTTACGCATTCCCGTCGGTAGTATCCTCGGCCACCCGGCCATACAGGTCGTAGAGATCGCTCTCCTCCACCTGGATGTCGTAGAATTCGCCGGGATACAGGGGTTCCTCGCTGGCGACGCAGACGGCGCCGTCGATCTCGGGGGCGTCGGCGGCGGTGCGGCAGAGATACAGGCCGCTCTCGTCGTCCAGGCCGTCGCAGATCACCCGCAGGGTCTGGCCCACCTTTTCGGCCTGCTTGCGGGCCATGATGCCAGTCTGAATGTCCATCACAATCTCGGCGCGGCGGGTCTTGGTCTCCTCGTCCAGCTGGCCCTCCATGGAGGCGGCTTTGGTGTTCTCCTCGGCGGAGTAGGCAAAGCAGCCCAGGCGGTCAAACTGAACCTCCTTGACAAACTCGCACAGCTCCTCGAACTGCTCCTCGGTCTCGCCGGGGAAACCGGCGATGAGGGTGGTCCGCAGGGTGATGCCGGGGATGGCCGCCCGCAGGCGGGCGATGACGTCCAGCAGCTCGGACCGGGTGGAGCGGCGGTTCATATTGTGGAGAATCTGGTCGTTGCAGTGCTGGATGGGCAGGTCCAGATAGGGCAGGACCTTCTGGTTCCGCTGCATGGCAGCGATGAAGTCGTCGGTGATCCGCTCGGGATAGGCGTAGAGAATGCGAATCCACTCGATGCCCTCAATGGCGTTGAGCCGGTCCAGCAGGGTGCAGATGCTGCCGGGCTTGCCCCAGTCCTCGCCGTAGGCGGTGGGGTCCTGGGCCACCACAATCAGCTCCTTGACCCCCTCGCTGGCCAGCCACTGGGCCTCGGCCACGCAGTCGTCCATGTCGCGGCTCTGGAGCGGGCCACGAATCAGGGGGATGGCGCAATAGTGGCAGCGGTTGTTGCAGCCCTCTGCAATCTTTAAGTAGGCGTAATGGGCCGGGGTGCCGATGACGCGCTTGCCCCCCAGGGGGAAGTCCCGCTTGGGGCCGTAGGTCTCCAGCTGCTCGCCGCCCGCCACCCGGGCCGCAATCTGATCGATGACCCGGTTGGAAGCACAGCCCACCACCGCGTCCACCTCGGGGATTTCGGTGCGGATCTGGCTGCGGTAGCGCTCGGCCAGGCAGCCGGTCACCACCACTTTCAGGTTGGGGTTCTGCTGCTTGCAGCTGCAGGCCTCCAGAATATTCTCAATGGCCTCGGTTTTAGCGCTCTCGATGAAGCCGCAGGTGTTGACCAACACCATATCGGCTTCGGCGATGTCCGCCACCGTCTCATGCCCTGCGGCCAGCAGGGTGTAGACCATCCCGTCCAGGTCCACCTGGTTTTTGGGACAGCCCAGGGATACACAGGCAATTTTCATAAAAGTCGCTCGTCTTTCTTGTCTGGTTTGCTTTCAGGTCGATGTTTCGGGGTCAAAATCCAGCGCCTGCCGGATGACCCGGTGGGGAAATCCACGCCGCGCCAAAGCTGCCGCCACCAGGTCCCGCCGGCCTGCGGCCAGCTTGGCCCGATAGGTCCCCTTCACCAGGGCCAGCGCGGCCTCCAGCTCGGGGTCGCCGCCCTCCTCGTCGGGGGCGTAGGCGGCCTCCAGGGCGGCGTCAATCTGGCTGTCGGTGAGGCCTTTGTTTCGCAGGGCCATGGCGGCCGCCAGACGGCTTTTCCGGGCCCGCTGCAGGCTGCCGGCCTTGACGGCGGCGTACCGCGCGTCATCCAGCAAACCCGCCTCCACCAGCCCGGCCACCGCCGCGGCAGCGGCCTCGGGGGTGAAGCGGGCGCAGAGTTTTTCGTACAGTTCCGCCGAGGCATAGTCCCGCCCGGCCAGCATGGCCAGGGCCCGGGTGCGGGCTTCACTGGGATCTTCCGACAGTTCCTTGGGCTTTTTGCGCTGCCAGGCCATGGATTAGTCCTCCACCATGATGTCCAGCTCGCTCTCGCTGCTGGGGGCCGGAGCCTTCACCACCGGGCCGGCGTCCTTATCGTCCTTGACGGCGGCGGGTTTGGCCTCCTGGGCGGCCACGGCGGCGCTGCCCTTGGCCAGGGCGCCGCGGCGGCCGGTGGAGTAGAGTTTATCGGCATTGGCGCGGATCTGGCTCTCAATGTCGTTGGCAATCTCGGGGTTATCGGCCAGGAACTGCTTGGCGTTGTCGCGGCCCTGACCCAGGCGGATATCCCCATAGTTGAACCAGGCGCCGCTCTTCTGGACAATGCCCAGTTTGACGCCCACGTCCACCAGCTCGCTCATCTTGGAGATGCCCTGGCCGAACATGATATCAAACTCGGCCTCACGGAAGGGAGGGGCCACCTTGTTCTTGACCACCTTGGCCCGGGTGTGGTTGCCGATGAACTGGCCGGAAGAGTCCTTCAGGCCCTCCACGCGGCGCACATCGATGCGGACCGAGGCGTAGTACTTCAGTGCCCGGCCGCCGGTGGTGACCTCGGGGTTGCCGTACATGACGCCCACCTTCTCGCGCAGCTGGTTGATAAAGACACAGACGGTGTTGGTCTTGCCGATGACCGAGGTCAGCTTGCGCATGGCCTGGCTCATGAGGCGGGCCTGCAGGCCCACATGGCTGTCGCCCATCTCGCCCTCGATTTCGGCCCGGGGAACCATGGCGGCCACCGAGTCGATGATGACGGCGTCAATGGCGCCCGACCGGACCAGGGCCTCACAGATCTCCATGGCCTGCTCGCCGGTGTCGGGCTGGCTGACCAGAAGGCTGTTGATGTCCACACCCAGGGCCGCCGCATAGTTGGGGTCCAGGGCGTGCTCGACGTCGATGAAGGCCACCTCGCCGCCCTTCTTCTGGGCCTCGGCCAGAATGTGGAGGGCCAGCGTGGTCTTGCCGCTGGATTCGGGTCCGTAAATCTCAATGATACGGCCGCGGGGCACGCCGCCCACGCCCAGAGCCAGGTCCAGGCCCAGACTGCCGGTGGAGATGGCCTCCACCTGCAGGGCGGCGCTGTCGCCCAGCTTCATGATGGCGCCCTTGCCAAACTGTTTTTCAATCTGGGCAAGCGCTGTGGTCAACGCCTCTTTCTTTGCGTCGGGCTCTGTTTTCTTGACGGCCGAAGCCACTGCGGTATTCTGATTTTTTGCCATACCCTGATGCTCCTTTACTGGTTTTTCAATAAGAATTGTGTTCTCCTATAGTATACCACAAATCAGGAGGATTACAACAGTAAGTTGTGAATTTCTTCCAGAAAAACGGTTCCGTCAGGCCCGGGCTGTGATACAGCGGTCGTTGCCGTTGTAGTCCTGGCGGCAGGCGATGTCATGCCAGCCTGCCTGGGCCAGCAGGTCGGACACGGCCTGGCGCTGCTGCCAGCCGATTTCCAGCACCAGCGCCCCGCCGGGGCGCAAAGCTGCCCGGTAATGGTCCGCCAAAGCCCGGTAAAAGTCCAGTCCATCCTCCCCTGCGGCCAGAGCCATGGCGGGCTCTCGGGCGGTTTCGGGCTGGAGGGCAGTCATCTCATCGGCGGTGAGGTAGGGCGGATTGGAGACGATCAGGTCCAGCTCTCCCTGAGGCAGGGTCTCCCAGTAGGTGAACAGGTCCCCTTCCTCCACCTGGACCGCCGCCGGCGTCGGACTGCTGAAGCCCAGAGAGGCATACAGAGCCTCCTCCGCGAAGGCGTCCGGCTCCAGCAGGTCCTCCATGCCGCCGGGGGCGGTATCCGGCCCCGCCAGGGCACAGCGGGCATTCTGCCGGAGATAATGCAGGGCCTCGGGGCTCTTTTCCAGGCAGGTGACCTGGGCGTCGGGGCGAAGGGCTTTCACCCCCAGACCCAGACAGCCGGTGCCGGCGCAGAGATCCAGCACCTTGGGCCGGGCCACGCCGGCCAGCATCTGGACCGCCGCTTCGGCCACCACTTCGGTGTCGGCCCGGGGACAGAGAACCCCCGGCCCCACCGCCAGTTCAAAATTCAAAAAGGGCCATCGGCCGCAGATGTACTGCAAGGGTTCCCGGGCGGCCCGCCGGGCGGTGACCTTTTCCAGGCGGTCGGTCTCCTCGGGGCTGAGGGGGCGGTCCGAGAGGCGGGGGTCCCGCCCTGCCGCCAGCCGGAACAGTTCCCGGGCGTCAAAGTCGGCGTCAGGGCATCCGGCGGCCTCCAGCCGCGCCTGGACCTCAGCCAGGGCCTGGCGCGGGGTCATGCCGGCGGTCACCAGCGGCCCTCCTCGGGCTTTTCGGGCAGCACCGGCTTGACCGCCTCGATGGCCACCTCGATCATGGAGTCATCCGGCTCAAAGACGGTGAGCCGCTGGACCCACAGGCCCGGCTGACGCACCAGATGGCTCAGCAGGCTGTCCGACCGGCCGCACCATTTCAGCAGCTCATAGCTGATGCCCATGACCAGGGGCAGCAGCAGCAGTTTCAGCACCACACGCAGGCCAGCATTGCTCCAGGGCAGGACGCTGTACAGGAACACGCTGACAATCACCACCAGGATCAAAAAGCTGGTGCCGCAGCGGGGATGGAACCGGGTGTATTTGCGGACGTTCTCCACCGTCAGCTCGTCCCCTGCCTCATAGCAGGCGATGGTCTTGTGCTCGGCGCCGTGGTAGCGGAACACCCGCTCGATCTCCTTCATCCGGGAAATCAGGGCCATGTAGGTCAGGAAGATGGCCACCTTGAGGACGCCCTCAATGATGACCCGGGGCCAGCGGCCCAGCTCCACAAAGTGGCCGATGCCCGCCACCACCAGGGTAGGCAGGACGGTGAAGAGCAGAATCGCGCCCAGGCCGCCCACGACGGCGGCGCCGGTCAGAAGAATTTTCTCGGCCTTTTCGCCCAGATGCTCCCCCACCCACTTTTCAAAAGCGGTTTCCTCTTCCTCCTCGTAGTCGTCCCCCATGCTCACCTGGGCGGAATACATCATGTACCGGTAGCCCACCACCAGGCTCTCAATCATGGAGACGGCGCCCCGCAGGATGGGAATTTTCATCCAGGTCTTGCGGGCGGGCACCGGATCAATCTTGGTGTCGATCTCTCCGTCCGGCTTGCGGACGGCGCAGCAGATCAGCTTGGGGCCCCGCATCATGATGCCTTCCATCAATGCCTGGCCGCCCACGCTGGTCTTGAAGCATTCTTTTTTGGTTTGATGGTTCATTGGTCTTGTTACTCCTGTTTCTAGGCTGAAGCCGGCCCGCCGGGCCGGAGCCTCTTATATTTTATACAGCGGCAGACCCAGGGTCACGACGGTGCCGCGGCCCAGGGTGCTGCGCAGGTCCAGGGTGCCGTCCAGGGCGGTCATGATGGAATCCACCAGAGCCAGCCCGATGCCGCTGCCCCGCACCGCGTTGCGTCCTTTCACAAACTTGGCCTTGACGCTGCCCAGGTCCTCGGGGGGAATGCCCCGGCCCTGGTCGATGATCTCAATAAAGGCCTTATACTCTCCCGTCCACAGCTTGACCGTGATCCGTCCGCCGGGGGCCGAATATTTGATGGCGTTGTCCAGAATATTGATGAACACCTGCCGCAGCCGGTCGGGGTCTGCGTAGACGGGGATCATCTCCTCCGGCTCGGTGTAATTCAGCTCCAGCCCCTCCTGGAGCATCCGGGGCTCACAGAACAGCAGGGCGTCGGTGAGCTCGGCCACCAGGTCCAGCGGGCGGCACTCCATATGGATGCCGCCATTTTGCAGCCGGCTGAAATCCAGCAGCTCCTCCACCATGTTGTACAGGCGGCCGGTCTCGCTGTGGATGATTTCCAGCCCCTTGCGGTAGTTGTCGTCCTCGGGGTCGTCCAGGCTTTCCAGGGTTTCCACCCACCCCCGGATGGAGGTCAAGGGGGTGCGCAGCTCATGGGACACCGAGGAGATGAACTCGTTTTTCATCTTCTCGGTCTCGGCCAGACCCTGGGCCATCCGGTTGATGCTGCCCCGCAGCCGGTCCATCTCGTCCCGGGGCGGGTTGGTCTCGGGCAGGCGGACGCTCAGGTCGCCCCGGGCGATATCCGCGGCGGCCCGCTCCACCTGGCCCAGGGGCGCCACAATACTGCGGACAAAATACAGGCCCGAGGCGATGGTGAAGCCCACCGCCGCCGCCGACACCAGGATGCTGAGCCAGAAAGCATTGTCAATCTGGCGCCGCACCAAAGCCAGGCTGGTGACCAGGCGCATGGCCACGATCTCCTCGGCGGCATAGGGCACCAGACAGCACACCGACATGACCAGTTCTCCGGTGGAGGTGGTGTAAACGGCGGTGCCGTAGCCGTCGGGATCGGTCTGGGCCTCCTCAAAGTCCTCGTTCACGATGATGCCGGCGGCGCTGGTGCCGCTGGTGCTGGCGATGACGTTGCCCTGGCCGTCCAGCAGCATGAATTCGTATTTATCCTTGTCGGAGAACTGTTCCACCATCCGGCGCAGAGCCAGGCTGCGGCTGGCGGCGGTCCGCTGGAAGGTATCGCCGCTGTAGACCTTGAGCTGGCCGCTGATGGAGGAAAACCTCCGGTACATACTCTGTTCCACCCCGTCGTAGTAGCCGTGGACGGTGCTGTAGAGGAACATTCCCTCGATCACCATCACCAGCAGGATGGTGACCAGCAGGCTGCCCCGGGCCCAGCGGCGGGTGATGCCGCTGCGCAGGCCGGTGCCGGGGCCCCCGGGGCGCTTGATCCGTTTATGGCGCTTCAGCATGCAGGCTGCGTCACTCCTCCCAGCGGTAGCCATAGCCCCACACCGTCATGATGTGGGTGGGGCTGGAGGGCTCGTCCTCAATTTTCATCCGCAGGCGGCGGATATTGACGTCCACAATCTTCACATCCCCGAAGTAATTCTCACCCCAGACCCCCTTGAGGATCTTTTCCCGGCTGAGGGCGGTGCCGGGGCTGCGGAAAAACAGCTCCATAATCTGGAACTCCACCTGGGTCAGCTCGATGGGCTTGCCGGCCTTCAGCAGAAGGCGGCGGTTTTCGTCCAGGATGAATTCCCCGCTGACCATGGCGGTGGGGGCGCTGCCCTTTTCCCCGCCGCTGCTGCGGCCCACACGGCGGCAAAGAGCTTCCACGCGGGCCAGCAGTTCGCTGACCGAGAAGGGCTTGGTCATATAGTCGTCGGCGCCGATGGACAGGCCCCGGATTTTATCCTGTTCCTGGCCCTTGGCGCTGAGGATGATGATGCCGATTTTCTGGTTGGTGCGGCGGATGGTCTCACAGAGGGAAAAGCCATTCATCCCCGGCAGCATCACATCCAGAATGGCGGCGCTGCAGTCGGGGGCCTGTTCCAGCAGGGTCAGGCCTTCCTCGGCGCTGCCGGCCTCCAGCACTTCCAGGCCGGTGCGGCGCAGGTTCAGGGCGATCATCTCGCGGATGCTGGTCTCGTCCTCTACAACTAGCACTTTTACCATGGTTTAGCCTCCTTACAGGATATAGAACGAGCGGGACAGCCGGTACAGCGGGTCTGCCACCACGGTATCGGGGCCGAACTGCGCCTGCACCAGCTGGTTGGACACCACGCCCAGCCGGGTCCAGCCCGAGGTTCGGTCGGATATATCGGTAATCCGTATGGTCAAATACAGCTGCTGGCCGTCCTGGCTCCGCAGCTCCACTTCATTTTCCCCCGGGCCGTCGGTGAGCAGCAGGCTGCCGTACCATTCCATGGGCAGCTCCAGATAAAAGCTCAGCTCCTCATCCAGAATGCCGAAGCTCTTGCGGGGCTGGGCGCTGGTGTAATCCATCCAGAGGATGAAGTCCATCCGTCGGCCCTGGCTGATGTTGATGAGGCCCGCGCCCTCGGGCTGGGTGGGAATCTCCACCACTCCGTCCTTGTCCAGGTCCCGGCTGGTGAGGTCGGGCACGTTCCGCAGCGACGCCTCATAGAGGGCGTCGGCGCTCACCTGGCGGGCCGGCTCCATCTGCTGGGTCTGTTCGTTGTACCGCAGCAGCACCGAGGCCAGATTGGTGCCCGACACGCCGGTCCAGCCGTCCAGCACCAGATACTGGCCCCCATAGGCCCCCATGCCGGCGGCCAGGGAGGCGCAGCCGGTGAACTTGTCCGGCGACAGGCCCGACACCATGGCCTGACGGAAGCCGCCCTTCCGGTCCGAGCTCAGCAGCTTGATTTCGGCGTTGCCCTGCTCGTCGGTACCCAGCAGCACCAGATCTTCATAGCCGGTGCCGGTGATGTCCTCAATGATATACTGGTCATAGGGCTCGGCGAAAATCGAATCGATCTCCCCGTCCTGATAGTCATAGACCGCCAGGTAGTTGTCCTCCTGCTGGGCGGTATAGCCCACCAGAATCTGGTTGGCGCCCCCCTCCTGCAGCCGGGCAAACTGGACGGTGTCCACCGTATCGGTGAGGCCCTCGATGGCGTCCTGCACCTGCCAGGCGCCGGTCTCGTCTTTTTGGAGGATGGCCAGACATATATTGGTGGTGTCCGCCACCGTATAGAGGACCGCCGCGTCCTGGACGTTGTCCCCGTCAAAGTCGCTCATGAGAAAGGGCGACAGCAAATCCCCGTTCAGGGGGTATTTCAGCTGGGCGCTCTGGCCCAGCCAGCTGTCCAGCGCCGCCTGAATCTCGCCGTAGTCGCCCTCCAGGCGGGGCGCACGCAGCAGCTCCTCCACTGAGGTCCGCTCCTGTCCCGGCAGGGCGCACCCTGCCAGCAGCGCGGCGGCGCAGACCACCGCCGCCAGCCTTGTCCAAGCCTTCAAGGACGCTCCCCCTTTCCATGGTGTTGCGGCGGGCTGTGGCCGCACCGCAGTAAGCTCTTTTATTATACTATTGAATTGTGACGATTTCTAGCTTGGCTTTGAGAAAATCGCCGCCGTCCCCCTCCCGCGCCAAAATCCGCCCCCTCCTCCCAAAAAGCAGACCGGGCGGCAGCCGGGGCGCAGGACCCGGGATGCAGGCCCGGTCCGGCGTGCCGTTCTGAGGATGGACAGCGGCCCCGGGACGCAAAAAAGCCCCCGTCCTTGCGGACAGGGGCCATACGCTTTATCTAAGATTAGACCAGCTCGAGGATTGCCATCTCGGCGGCATCGCCGCGGCGGACGCCAATCTTCACGATGCGGGTGTAGCCGCCGTTGCGGTCAGCGTACTTGGGGCTGATCTCGTCAAACAGCTTCTTTGCCACATCTTCCTTGGTGATGTAGCCGTAAACCTGGCGCTTGGTGTGCAGGTCACTGCTCTTACCCAGGGTGATCATCTTCTCGGCCATGGAACGAACGTCCTTGGCACGGGTAACAGTGGTCTCGATCTTGCCATTCTCTAACAGGTAGGTGACCATGGCGCGCATCATAGCCTTGCGGCTGTCGGTGGTCCTACCGAGCTTTCTGGTACCGGGCATCCCGTTTCACTCCTTAAACAATTTTAGTTATCATCGTCTGTGTTCAGCTTGAAGCCGAGCGAGTCAAGCTTCGCCATGACTTCCTCCAGGCTCTTGCGGCCCAGATTGCGGACTTTCATCATTTCGTCCTCGCTCTTGCTGACCAGGTCTTCCACCGTGTTGATGCCTGCACGCTTCAGGCAGTTGAAGGACCGGACGCTCAGGTCCAGCTCCTCGATGGTCATCTCGAGGGCCTTTTCCTTGTCGTCGGTGGTCTTCTCCACCATGATCTCAGTGCCGGCGGCTTCGTCCGACAGGTTGACGAACAGGTTCAGGTGCTCGGTCAGCACGCGGGCGGCAAGGCTCACAGCCTCCTGCGCGTTGATCGTGCCATCCGTCCAAACCTCGAGGGTCAGCTTGTCGTAGTCGGTGATCTGGCCTACGCGGGTGTTGTCCACGCTGTAGTTCACCTTCAGCACGGGGGTATAAATGCTGTCGACGGGAAGAGTATTGATGTCATTCTTCTCGACGATGCTCTGCTTGTTGCGCTCTGCGGGCACATAGCCGCGGCCCTTGTCGAAGGTCAGCTCCATGACGAGCCGGCCGCCCTCGCCCAGGGTAGCAATGTGCCATTCAGGATTCAGGATCTCGATCTCGTCGCCCTGTTTGATGCTGTCAGCAGTGACCTCACAGGGGCCCACTGCCTCGACACGCACCGTTTTGGGGCCGTCAGAGTACAGCTTTGCAGCAATACCCTTCAGGTTCAGGACAATTTCGGTAACGTCTTCCTTGACGCCCTCAATGGTGGAGAACTCGTGGACTACGCCGTCGATCTTGACACTGGTCACGGCGACACCGGGCAGAGAAGACAGAAGAACTCTGCGCAGGCTGTTGCCCAGCGTGATGCCGAAACCGCGCTCCAGAGGTTCTGCTACGAATTTACCGTAGCGGCCGTCAGGCGAGAGGCTCGCCGTTTCGATTTTGGGACGTTCAATCTCCATCATATCAATGTCCTCCTTGTAAAACCGACGTCACCATCGGCCCATTCTGCAATTCTGAAAAGAATCCGGCGGGCTGTCCCTGCGGGCATCCGCCCAATGGGATTACTTGGAGTACAGCTCGACGATGAGATGCTCGGCGACTTCGTAATCGATGTCGCTGCGCTCGGGCAGACGGGTAACGGTGCCCTTCAGGGTACCGGCCTCGCGCTCCAGCCAGGCGGGCAGAGCCACAACGGGTGCCTCGGGGCCGGTCAGCTTGGCAAACTTAGCCGAAGAACGGCTGGACTCGCGGACCTCGACCACGTCGCCGGCCTTCACCTGGTAAGAGGGGATGTTGACCTTCTTGCCGTTGACGGTGAAGTGGGCGTGGGAGACCAGCTGACGAGCGTCGCGGCGGGTCTGAGCGTAGCCCAGACGGAACACGACGTTGTCCAGACGGCACTCCATCATCTGGAGCAGGTTCTCACCGGTCTGGCCAGGACGGGCAGCGGCCTTTTCAAAGGTGTTGCGGAACTGCTTCTCCAGAACACCGTAGATGAACTTGACCTTCTGCTTCTCCTTCAGCTGCATGGCATACTCAGACTGCTTCTTGCGCATGTTGCCATTGGAGTTGCGGGTAGTATTCTTCTTTGCATAGCCCATGACTGCAGGAGAAATGCCCAGGGCCTTGCAACGCTTTGCGATAGGCTGCGTATTCTTTGCCATAATTTAGTTTCCTCCTTCAATCAGACACGGCGGCGCTTCGGGGGCCGGCAGCCATTGTGGGGGATGGGGGTCACGTCCTTAATCAGGGTGACCTCCAGGCCGGTGGCCTGCAGCGCACGGATCGCGGACTCACGGCCAGCGCCGGGGCCCTTGACGTAGACCTCAACGGTCTTCATGCCATGCTCGATTGCGGTCTTGGCAGCGGTCTCAGCTGCGGACTGTGCAGCAAACGGAGTGCTCTTGCGGCTGCCGCGGAAGTTCAGGCTGCCCGAGGAGCACCAGGAAATAGCGTTGCCCTGCAGGTCGGTGATGGTGACCACAGTGTTATTGAAGGTAGACTGGATGTGAGCCTGACCAGCGACAACGTTCTTGCGCTCTCTGCGCTTGGTACGGACAGCGCCTTTTTTGGCGTTATTAGCATTAGCCATTTCTCAAATCCTCCTTACTTCTTCTTGTTAGCGACCGTGCGCTTGGGACCCTTGCAGGTGCGGGCATTGGTCTTGGTGCGCTGGCCACGGCAGGGCAGATTCTTGCGATGGCGAATGCCGCGGTAAGACTGGATCTCCACCAGACGCTTGATGTCCAGTGCGACGTTGCGGCGCAGGTCACCCTCAACGATGATGTTGGCCTGGTCGATATAATCACGGATCTTGGCTTCTTCCTCACGGGTCAGATCCTTCACGCGGGTATCGGGGTTGATGCCAGTGGCAGCCAGGATCTTGTCCGCAGTGGTGCGGCCGATCCCGTAGACGTAGGTGAGACCTATCTCGATCCGCTTCTCGCGGGGCAGGTCAACGCCGGCAATACGTGCCATAATAATTTCCTCCAAAAATGATCCCATGTCAGTGTCGGGGTCTGCGCCGGGACTCTACGCACTTGACCCCCTAGCGCCGGCTGATTAGCCCTGGCGCTGCTTGTGCTTGGGGTTCTGGCAGATGACCATCACGCGGCCTTTGCGGCGGATGACCTTGCACTTTTCGCAGATGGGCTTCACGGAAGGTTTGACCTTCATGATGTTGAACCTCCTTTTGGTTGGTCCTGGCGTTTATTTGGAACGCCAGGTGATGCGGCCCTTCGTCAGATCGTAGGGCGACATTTCGACTGTGACCTTATCGCCGGGCAGGATGCGGATGAAGTTGGTCCGCAGCTTGCCGGAGATGTGCGCCAGCAGGGTGTGGCCGCTGGGCGTGAGCTTCCCGGTGGCCTTATCCTCGCTCAACATTTCCACCTTAAAGATGGCGTTGGGCATCGCTTCGCGCACGATGCCTTCAATCTCGATAACGTCTTCTTTAGACAAGCTATTTGCCTCCTTATGGATCTGCTCAGTTTGTCTTGTGCGGACGGGGGCAGTGAGCGCCACATACTTCCCTCTGAGCGGCACAAAATCCGCAAACAAGCAGAATGACCCTGCTTGCCGAGAAAGCATCTGGCCTCCACAGCCATTAGTGAATTATACACCTTTTTGCTGCAGAATGCAAGGGGTTTTTTCGTATTTCCGATAAAAATTTCCGCCCTTTTTCAAGAGCGGAAATCTTTCCTTTTTGTGCATTTCGCCGGGGCGAAGCGCCCTCCCCTGTCCGTTCCGATTCGCAGCGGAATCAGAGGGTAAAGTCCGGGTCTTCCCAGCCCAGGGTCATGATTTCGGTGTGGTCCCGGAGGATGGCCACCGAGTGCTCAAAATGAGCAGCCAGGCCGCCGTCCTTGGTCTTGACGGTCCATCCGTCGGACAGAGTCTTGACCTTGGGGCCGTACTGACAGATCATCGGCTCGATGGCGATGGTCATGCCCGGCACCAGCCGCGGGCCGCGGCCGGGGTTGCCGTAGTTGGGCACTTCGGGGTCCTCGTGGAGCTCACGGCCGGTGCCGTGGCCCACGAACTCCCGCACCACCGAGAAGCCGGCCTCCTCACAATAAGTCTGGACCGCGTGGCCAATGTCGCCGATGCGGTTGCCAGCCTTGGCCTGGGCGATGCCCAGGTGCAGGGCCTCCTTGGTGACGTCCAGCAGGCGCTGGGCCTCCAGGTCCACCTTGCCCACCGGGAAGGTGCAGGCGTTGTCACCGTTGAAGCCGTCCACCTTGGCGCCGGTGTCAATGCTGACGATGTCACCCGGGCGGATGATAATGTCATGGGAGGGGATGCCGTGAATGACGGTGTCGTTCAGGCTGATGCAGGCCGACCCGGGGAAGCCGTACAGCCCCTTGAAGTTGGGGGTGCCGCCGTGCTTGACGATGAACTCATAGATGAGCTTATCCAGCTCCCAGGTGGTCATGCCGGCCTCGATGTGCTCGCCGCCGTACTTCAGGGCAGCGGCGCTCAGGGCGTTGGCCCGGCGCATGCCCTCCAGTTCTTTTGCGTTTTTGATCTGAATCAATGCTTATGCCTCCAGGGCTTTCATCACTTCCGCCGTCGTAGCCTCGACGGTGCTGCCGCTCTCCACCACGGCCAGTTTGCCGCGGCTGCGGTAGAAGTCGATCAGGGGTTCGGTCTGGGCGTGGTAGGCCTTGAGACGGTCGCGCACCGTCTCGGGCTGATCGTCCTTGCGGGTGACCAGCTGGCCGCCGCAGCTGTCGCAGACGCCCTCCACCTTGCTGGGCTTGGTGTGGATGTGGTAGCTGGCGCCGCACTTCTCGCAGACGCGGCGGCCGCTCATCCGGTTGAAGATGACCTCTTCATCCACGGCCAGATCCAGAACTTTGTCAATGCGGATGCCCATCCGCTCGATGGCCTCGGCCTGGGCGATGGTGCGGGGCACGCCGTCCAGAATGAAGCCCTTGGCGCAGTCGGGCTGTGCCAGCCGGTCCTTCAGGATGCCGATGATGACGTCATCGGGCACCAGGCCGCCTGCGTCCATGTAACTCTTGGCCTTCAGGCCCATCTCGGTGCCCTCCTTGACGGCGGCCCGCAGAATGTTGCCGGTGGAAATGGCCGGGATGCCCAGCTTTGCGGTGAGGACTTCGGCCTGGGTGCCCTTGCCCGCACCCGGGGCGCCTAACAGAATGAGATTCATTTCCATGCTCCTTTCTTACCTGTCTTATCACGTGATATAAACAAAGGCACTGAAAAATCGAGGGTGCCTCTCTTTTCCAGTGCCTTTGACGACGGTGTGTATTCTGTTTGGGAAATTCCCGTCAGGAAATCATCAGCCCAGGAAACCCTTGTGGTTGCGCATGGTCATATAGCTGTCCAGGCTGCGGGTGGTGTCCAGAGCGACACCAACCACGATCAGCATGCTGGTACCGCCAAGCTGGATAGCCACGCCGGTCACATTGCCCAGGATGATGGGCAGTACAGCCACGAGTGCCAGGAAGACACCGCCGATCATGGTGATCTTGCTCAGCGTCTTGATGATGAAATCGCTGGTGGGCTTGCCGGGACGGAAGCCGGGAATCGAGCCGTTGTTGCGGCGCAGATTGTTGGCGATCTCAATCGGGTTGTACTGGATGGAAACGTAGAAATAGTTGAACGCGACGATCAGCAGAACATAGACGATCACATAGAGCGCCGAGGTGTAGTTGAAGGTACTGAAGAATGCGTACCAGATGGGGTGCTCTACGGGGTCGACGTTGATGAAGCTGCCGATGGTGCCGGGGATCGAGCAGAAGGTGCTGGCGAAGATGATGGGCATGACGCCGCTCATGTTCAGCTTGAGGGGCAGATAGCTGTTCTGCCCGCCGATCTGCTTGCGGCCCACAACACGGCGTGCGTACTGGATGGTGATGCGGCGCTCGGCGTTGGTCATGATGACGATGAACACCACCACGGCCAGAGCCAGAACCGCCAGCACCGGCAGCAGCACGTAGTACAGCGGCTGACCGCTGGAAGCGCGGGTCAGCATGTCGGTGACCATGGTAGTAACCGACGACCAGTTGGACACGATGGAAGCGAAGATGATGAGGGAGACACCGTTGCCGATGCCCTTGTCATCGATCTGCTCACCGCACCAGGTGGTCAGCTGTGCGCCGGCGGTAAAGGTCAGGATCACCACGATGGCGGTGAAGATGCCAGCCGCGCCGGCGGTGTACTTGAGGGCGCCCATGTTGCGCACCAGGAAATAGTAGCCGATACTCAGCACCAGTGCAATGCCGGCGCCCACATAGCGGGTGATCTGGCGGATCTTGGCCTGGCCGTCGGATTCCTTGGCCAGGTTTTCAAGATACGGGATCGCAACGCACAGCAGCTGCACAATAATGGAAGCATTGATATAGGGTGTGACGCCTAACGCGAAAATCGTGCACCGGGACAGCGCGCCGCCGCTCATCATGTCGAGGTAGGTCAGCATGCTGCCATTTGCGAACATTGCAGTGAGCGCATCGCCCGATACGAAGGGCACAGGGATCGCGCTGCCCAGACGGTAGACGATCAGAATGCCCAGGGTAAAGAGCAGACGGCTCTTCAGCTCAGGGATTTTCCATGCGTTTCGGAATGTCTGAAACACCTTACATCACCTCAGCCTTCCCGCCTGCCTTCTCGATTTTCTCTTTGGCAGAAGCAGAAAAGGCTGCAGCCTTGACGGTCAGGGCCTTGGTCAGCTCGCCGTTACCCAGAATCTTAACGCCGTCGAGGGTCTTCTTGACCAGGCCTTTAGCCTTCAGTGCCTCGGTATCAACCACAGCACCAGCCTCGAAAACCTTCTCCAGGTCTGCCACGTTCACGATGGCATACCGGGTAGCGAAAATGTTGTTAAAGCCGACCTTGGGCAGACGGCGCTGCAGCGGCATCTGGCCGCCTTCGAAACCAGCGCGCTTGACGCCGGAACGGGCCTTCTGGCCCTTGCTGCCGTAGCCGGCAGTCTTGCCATTGCCCGAGCCAATGCCGCGGCCCTTGCGGGTGCGAGCCTTGTTGGCGCCGGGAATCGCGTGTAATTCATGAAGATTCATTGCGTGTACCCCCTGCTGTTACGCTTCGGTGACGCTGAGCATGAAGCCGATCTTGGCGATCTTGCCCTGCGTAGCGGCATTGTCAGGCTGGACGGTGACGTCGCCCGGCTTCTTCAGGCCCAGGGCCTCGGCAGTTGCGATCTGCTTCTTGCCGCGGCCAATCAGGCTCTTCTTCAGCTCGATCTTGAGCATCTTATCTGCCATGGTGTGTTACCCTCCTCAGCCCAGAATTTCTTTGACGGTCTTGCCCCGCTTCTCAGCGACCGACTCGGCGCTGACCAGGCCGCACAGGCCTGCGAAAGTAGCAGACACAACGTTGATGGGGTTGTTGGAACGCATGGACTTCGCACGGATGTCCTTGATGCCAGCAGCCTCGATGACGGCACGCACAGGGCCGCCAGCGATCATGCCGGTACCGGGGGCAGCGGGCTTGAGCAGGACAGCGCCAGCGCCGTACTTGCCCACGATCTCATGCGGGATAGTGGTGCCCTTAGTGGCGATCTTGCACATGTTCTTCTTGGCAGCGGCCTCACCCTTGCGGATAGCCTCGGGCACTTCGCCCGCCTTGCCGATGCCGTAGCCGATGGTGCCCTTGCCGTCGCCGACGACCACCAGAGCGGCGAACTTCATGATGCGGCCGCCCTTAACGGTCTTGGACACGCGGTTGATGGAGACCACCTTGGTGATCATGCCGTCGTCTTCACGGTTTCTCATAGCCATAACTGTCTTCCTCCTCTCGTTACAGCTTCAGGCCGCCCTCACGGGCGCCGTCAGCCAGGGCCTTGACACGGCCATGATAAACGAAACCGCCGCGGTCGAACACGACCTCAGTGATGCCCTTCTCCAGAGCGCGGGCAGCAATCTTCTTGCCAACCTGGGCAGCGGCCTCGACGTTGCCGCCGAAACCTTCAAAGTCCTTGTCCATGGTGGACGCCGACACCAGAGTCACGCCCTTCTCATCATCGATGATCTGAGCGTAAATGTGCTTGGCGGAGCGGAAAACATCCAGGCGAGGACGAGCGGCGGTGCCGCTGATCTTGCCGCGAACGCGGCGATGACGACGAAGACGGGCTTCGTTCTTGTCGATCTGCTTAACCATTGTCTTTCACTCCTTACCTTATTTCTTGCCCTTGCCGGCTTTGCCTTCCTTGTGCTTGACAACCTCGCCCTTGTAGCGGATGCCCTTGCCCTTGTAGGGCTCGGGCGGCTTCTTGGCGCGGACTTCAGCGGCAAACTGGCCGACCTTCTGCTTGTCGATGCCGGTAATGGTGAAGTTGTTGGGGTCCTGCCACTCGATCTTGATGTCGTCAGTATCCGACACGATCACCTGGTGAGAGAAGCCCAGGTTCATGACCAGGTTGGAGCCCTGCTTCTGGCAGCGCAGGCCGACGCCCACGATCTCCATCTGCTTGGAGTAGCCGTTGACAACACCGTTCACCATGTTGGCGATGTTGGTGCGGGTCAGGCCGTGCAGGCTCTTGGCCAGGTTCTCGTCATTGGGGCGGGTAACCAAAACTTCATTGCCCTCGACCTTAACGGTCATCAGGGGATGATAGTTGGAATTCAGGCTGCCCTTGGGGCCCTTGACGGCGACGGTGTGAGCTGCCTCATCGACAGTGACAGTGACGCCGGCAGGAATGACGATGGGTTTTCTTCCAATTCTCGACATTGTCTTTTACCCCTTTCTTACCACACGTAGGCCAGAACCTCGCCGCCGACGTGCGCAGCACGGGCGGCCTTATCGGTCATGATGCCCTTCGAGGTGGAAATGATTGCGATGCCCAGGCCCTTCATGACGCGGGGCATATTCTCGCAGTTGGTGTAGATGCGCAGGCCCGGCCTGGACACGCGCTTGAGGCCGGCCAGAACAGGCTCGCCGTTGGCCTGGTACTTCAGGTTCAGCACGATGGTGCCCTGAACGGTGTCGTTCTTGACCTGCATGCTCTTGACGTACCCTTCGTCGACCAGGATCTGGCAGATGGCCTTCTTCATGTTAGAAGCCGGGATCTCCACAGAAGGGTGTTTGGCAGTGCTGGCGTTGCGGATGCGAGTGAGCAGGTCCGCGATAGGATCGGTGATTTGCATGCCACTAACCTCCTTAGATTAGTTGTTTGTGTTTGTTTGTGTTCTTTTTATAATGATACCGCCCCGAAACCTTCAGCCCCGGGGCGGGTATCCAACTACCTGTCAGGCCCCGGTCAAATTACCAGGAAGCCTTCTTGACGCCCGGGATCTCGCCCTTGTAGGCCAGCTCACGGAAGCACACACGGCACACGCCGTACTTGCGCAGCACCGAGTGGGGCCGGCCGCAGATGCGGCAGCGGGTGTATGCGCGGGTGGAGAACTTAGCAGGGCGGGCCTGCTTGAGCTTCATAGACAGCTTTGCCATTGGTTAATCTCCTCCCTTAGTTGTTCTCGAAGGGAGCGCCCAGAGCCTTCAGCAGCTCCTTGCCCTCTTCATCGGTCTTAGCGGTGGTGACGAAGCAGACATCCATGCCGCGGACGGCGTCGACCTTGTCGAAGTCGATCTCGGGGAAGATGATCTGCTCCTTGATGCCGCAGGCGAAGTTGCCACGGCCGTCGAATGCGTTGCCGTTGATGCCGCGGAAGTCACGGACACGGGGCAGAGCGACGTTGAAGAAGCGATCGACGAACTCGTACATACGGTCGCCGCGCAGGGTGACCTTGCAGCCGATGGGGGTGCCAGCGCGCAGCTTGAAGTTAGCAACGCTCTTCTTGGCGCGGCAGACAACAGCCTTCTGGCCGGTGATCTGAGCCAGGTCCTTCATGACGGCCTCGAGGATCTTCTCGTTCTCCTTGGCCTCGCCGCAAGCGACGTTGATGACGACCTTGTCCAGCTTGGGGATCTGCATGACGCTCTTGTAACCGAACTTCTTGTTCAGAGCAGGAGCAATCTCATTGACATACTGTTCTTTCAAACGAGCCATTGTTTCCTACTCCTCTCTTACAGCTCAGCGCCGCACTTCTTGCAGACGCGGACCATCTTGCCGTCCTTCTCAACATGGCCGACGCGGACAGCCTTGCCGCACTTGGGGCAGATGGGCATCACCTTGGAGGCGTACAGAGCGCCCTCAGCCTTGACGATGCCGCCCTGCTCGCCCTGACGGCGGGGCTTGACGTGCTTGGTAACCATGTTCTGGCCTTCAACAATGACCTTGCCTTCGGAGGGGCTGACCTGCAGAACCTTGCCGGTGTGGCCCTTGTCCTTGCCGCTGATGATCATAACGTTGTCGCCGGTTTTAACATGAAGATTATTCATAAGAAAACCTCCTTACAGCGATTCCGGAGCCAGGCTCAGGATCTTGGTGTAGCCGGCCTCACGCAGCTCACGGGCCACCGGTCCAAAGATACGGGTGCCCTTGGGGCTCTTGTCAGCCATGACGATAACGGCGGCGTTCTCATCAAAACGGATGTAGGACCCGTCGTCGCGGCGGACGCCGTGCTTGCTGCGCACGATGACAGCCTTCACAACGTCGCCCTTCTTCACGGTGCCGCCAGGGGCTGCCTTCTTGACAGAGCAGACCACGACGTCGCCAATATTTGCATATCTCTTGCGGGTACCGCCCAGCACGCGGAAGCACATCAGCTCTTTGGCACCGGTGTTGTCGGCAACTTTGAGATAAGTTTGCATCTGAATCATATCAGACTTCTCCTTTCAAACTGTTCAAAGCAGCGGAGTTGAGAAAAGCTTACTTTGCCTTCTCAACGATACGGACCAGGCGCCAGCGCACATCCTTGCTCAGGGGGCGGCACTCCATGATCTCCACACGGTCGCCGATGCCGCACTCGTTCTTCTCATCGTGAGCCTTGAACTTAGCGGTGCGCTTCAGGATCTTCTTGTACAGGGGGTGCTGCACGCTGTCCTTCACGGCAACCACGATGGTTTTGTCCATCTTGTCGGAAACGACCACGCCAACGCGGGTCTTGCGCAGATTACGTTCTTCCATCGTCTGACCTCCTTACTGCTTCTCAGCCAGAACGGTCATCACACGGGCGATGTCGCGCTTGACTGCTTCGATGCGGCCGGGGTTCTCCAGCTGGTTGATGGCATGCTGGAAACGCAGGTTAAACAGCTCGGCCTTCAGGTCTGCCAGCTTGCTGGTCAGCTCTGCGGGCTGCATTTCGCGGAGTTCATTAGCCTTCATTGGTGCCATCCTCCTTCACGGAGTCCTCGCGGACAACAAATTTGCACTTGATGGGCAGCTTGTGCATAGCCAGGCGCAGAGCCTCGCGTGCGGTAGCCTCATCGACGTCCGCCAGCTCGAACAGCACGCGGCCGGGCTTAACAACTGCCACCCAGTACTCGGGCGAGCCTTTACCGGAACCCATTCGGGTCTCAGCGGGCTTCTCAGTAACGGGCTTGTCGGGGAAGATCTTGATCCAGACCTTGCCGCCACGCTTGATATAACGGGTCATGGCGACACGGGCGGCCTCGATCTGCGCAGAGGTGATCCAGGCCGGCTCCAGGGCAACAAGGCCGTACTGGCCCTGGCACACCACGTTGCCGCGGGTGGCCTTGCCGGTCATGCGGCCGCGCTGAACGCGGCGGTACTTAACACGCTTAGGCAGTAACATTACTTGTTGCCTCCTTCCTTCTTAGGAGCGCTCTTAGCGTTCTTGGCGCTCTTGAGGACCTCGCCCTTGTAGATCCACACCTTGACGCCGATGCGGCCGTAGGTGGTGGCTGCCTCTGCGAAGCCGTAGTCGATGTCGGCGCGCAGGGTCTGCAGGGGGATGGTGCCCTCGTGATAGCTCTCGGTGCGGGCGATGTCAGCGCCAGCCAGACGGCCGGAGCACATAGCCTTGATACCCTTTGCAGGGACGGTGCTGCGGTCGCGGGGGCTCATGGCATTGCGGATGCACTGCTTCATGGCGCGACGGAAGGTGACGCGGTTCTCCAGCTGACGGGCGATGTCCTCAGCCACCAGCTGAGCGTTGGTGGAGGGGCTCTTGACCTCGATGACGTTGACCACGACGGTCTTGCCATACTCCTTGGTCAGCTTGTTCTGCAGAGCGACGCGCTCCTCACCGCCCTTACCGATGACCATACCGGGCTTAGCGCAGTAGACGTTCACGGTAACGCGGGGAGCGGAGGTGGAAGAATCCACAGTGCGCTCGATCTCGATCTTGGGGACACCGGCGTCCTTGAGCAGAGCCTTCAGCTCAGTGCGGATCTTGTGGTCCTCCACCAGATTATCGCTGAAGTCCTTCTTGGAAGCAAACCAGCGGCTGTCCCAGTCTTTAATAACGCCGACACGAAGTCCGTGCGGATTAACTTTCTGGCCCATTTGTTTACCTCCTCACTTACTCTTTCTCTTTCAGAACGACGGTCATGTGGCTGGTGCGCTTCAGGATGCGGTAGCCGCGGCCCTGGGCGCGGGGCATCATCCGCTTCAGCGTGGGGCCGGGGCAGACGTAGCACTCGGCCACATAGAGGTTGTTCTTATCCATATTGAAGTTGTTTTCTGCATTTGCAGCTGCAGACTTCACCAGCTTCAGAAGGGGCTCACAAGCGGCCTTCGGGGTGTACTGCAGGATTGCCATCGCTTCGTCCAGGGGCTTGTTGCGGATGAGGTCCATCACGATCGAAACCTTGCGAGGACTAATGCGGGCATAACGAAGAATTGCCCGAGCTTCCATGTTTGTGTTCCTCCTTCTTACTTCGAATTGCCGGTGTGGCCCTTGAAGGTGCGGGTGGGCACGAACTCACCCAGCTTGTGGCCAACCATATCCTCGGTGACGTACACAGGCACATGCTTGCGGCCGTCATGGACGGCGAAAGTGTGGCCCACGAACTCGGGGAAGATGGTGGAGGCCCGGCTCCAGGTCTTGATGACCTGCTTCTTGCCAGAAGCGTTCATCGCTTCCACGTGCTTCATAAGAGCAGGCTGGACGAAAGGTCCCTTTTTAATACTTCTACCCATGGTCTACACTCCTCTCTTACTTGCCGGCACGCTTCACGATCAGCTTGTCGGAGCGCTTGTGGTGCTTGCGGGTCTTGAGGCCCAGTGCGGGCTTGCCCCAGGGGGTCATAGGACCAGAGTGGCCGATGGGGGCGCGGCCCTCGCCACCGCCGTGGGGATGGTCATTGGGGTTCATGACAGAACCACGGCTGCCGGGACGGACGCCCATGTGGCGCTTGCGGCCAGCCTTGCCCAGGTTGACGTTCTCGTGGTCGATGTTGGAAACCTGGCCGATGACAGCAGTGCAGTTCAGAGGAACGTTGCGCATCTCGCCGGAGGGCAGACGGATCAGGGCGTAGCCATTCTCCTTAGCCATCAGCTGAGCCATGTTGCCGGCGGAGCGGACCAGCTGGGCGCCGCGGCCGGGGTACAGCTCGATGTTGTGCAGGATGGTACCGACGGGGATGTTCTCGAAGGGCAGGCAGTTGCCGGGCTTGATATCAGCAGTAGCGCCGCTGATAACGGTATCGCCGACCTTCAGGCCTTCGGGGCAGATGATATAGCTCTTGACGCCGTCGGTGTACTCGATCAGGCAGATGAAAGCGCTGCGGTTGGGATCATACTCAATGGTCTTCACGGTAGCGGGGACATCCAGCTTCTGACGCTTGAAGTCGATGACGCGGTACTTGGTGCGGTTGCCGCCGCCGTGATGACGGACGGTGATGCGGCCGGTGTTGTTGCGGCCGCTGTGCTTCTTCATGGGCTCCAGCAGGCTGCGCTCAGGGGCGACCTTGGACAGAACGCTGTAGTCCGTGACGGTCATGCCGCGGCGGCCCGGGGTAGTGGGGCCGTATTTCTTGATAGCCATGTGCTATTCTCCTTTAATTTATCTCATGAATTATTATCGGGGTCATATCCCCATAGAGGGGCCCTCGGCGGGCCCGGATCTTCATCAGACCATGCTGTTGAAGAATTCGATCTCCTTGGAGTCCTTGGTCAGGGTGACGATGGCCTTCTTGGAGGCGGCGGTGTAACCGCCGTGCAGGCCCTGGCGGCGGAAACGGCCGCGCACCGAAATGGTGTTCACCTTGGAGACCTTGGTGCCGGGGAACAGAGTCTCGACTGCCTGGGCAATCTCGATCTTGGTGGCGTCGGTAGCAACCTTGAAGGTGTACTTCTTATCAGCGATGCCAGCCATGGAGTTCTCGGTGATGACCGGCTTCAGGATGATATCATGTGCGGTTTTCATTAGCCAAGCACCTCCTCGAGCTTCTTCGCTGCGCCCTCGCTGATGATCAGCTTGTCGGCGTTCAGCACGTCATAGGTGTTCACGCTGCCGGCGAAGGTGGTCTTGACGCCCTGGATGTTGGCGGCGCTCTTGACGAACATGGGATCGACGGTCTCGTTGACCACCAGGTTCTTCTTGCCGGCGCCCACGGCGTTCAGCATAGCGACCACAGCCTTGGTCTTGTAAGCCTCAACGGCCAGGCTGTCGACCACGATCATGTTGCCGTTGGCAGCCTTGTCGCTCAGCACGCTCAGCAGAGCCAGGCGGCGGACCTTATTGTTGATGTGGTAGTTGTAGCTGCGGGGCTTGGGGCCCAGAGCAACGCCGCCGTGAGTCCACTGCGGAGCGCGGATGGAGCCCTGGCGTGCATGGCCGGTGCCCTTCTGGCGCCAAGGCTTCTTGCCGCCGCCGGAGACTTCCTTGCGGATCTTGGTGTTCTGGGTGCCCTGGCGCTGGTTGGCCAGGAAGTTCACAACTGCAATGTGAACAGCCTTCTCGTTCGGGGTGATGCCGAACACGGCGTCGGAAAGCTCGATCTCGCTGACCTTTTTGCCGTTCCGATCGACTACGTCAAATTTTGCCATTGTAGCTTTCCTCCTTAGGCCTTCACGCTGTTGGCCAGGGTGACGATGGTGCCCTTGGTACCGGGGACCGCACCCTTGACAGCGATCAGATTGTTCTCGGTGTCAACCTTGACGACCGTCAGGTTCTGCACGGTGACCCGCACAAAGCCCATGTGGCCGGGCAGGCGCTTGCCGGGGAAGACGCGGCTCGGGGTCGAAGTCGAGCCGTTGGAGCCGGCATGCCGTGCGACAGGGCCGGTGCCGTGGCTCTCGCGCAGGCGGTGCTGGCCGTAGCGCTTGATAACGCCCTGGTAGCCCTTGCCCTTGGAGATGCCGGCCACGTCGATCTTGTCGCCAGCGGCGAACACGTCAGCCTTGATGACATCGCCCACATTCAGGCCGGAGACATCCTCGAGACGGAACTCGCGGAGGGTCTTCTTGGGGGCCACATTAGCCTTCTTGAAGTGGCCCGCGGCTGCCTTGTTGACCTTCTTGGCGGAAACCTCGCCGAAGCCCAGCTGAACAGCCTGATAGCCGTCGCTCTCGACAGTCTTCTTCTGCACGACGGTGCAGGGGCCTGCCTCGATGACGGTCACAGGGATGACCTTGCCGTTCTCATCGAACAGCTGGGTCATACCGACCTTTTTGCCGATAATGCCTTTAACCATTTTCTTTTCCTCCTGTAAAGGTTATTGGTTGGCGGCGCACGTCACCGCCAACATGACCCCTCGGGAAACGAGGGCATCGATGAAGCCAAGCCTTACAGCTTGATCTCGATGTCCACGCCAGCGGGGAGCTGGAGGCTCATCAGAGCCTCGACCGTCTTGTTGGACGGCTTCAGAATGTCGATCAGACGCTTGTGGGTGCGGCTCTCGAACTGCTCGCGGCTGTCCTTGTACTTGTGGGTTGCACGCAGGACGGTGACCACTTCGCGGTCGGTGGGCAGGGGGATGGGGCCGGACACGCGGGCGCCGGTGCGCTTTGCGGTCTCAACGATCTTCTCTGCTGCTGCATCGATGAGCTGAACGTCGTAGCTCTGAAGACGGATTCTGATCTTTTCCTTGACTGCCATTTGGTTGTGCCTCCTGATAATGTGTAGTATGGGCAACTCGATCAATCACTGCACACTGTTCCGGGTGTCTCACGTCTTCGCATTAGAAAAGCCGGTAAACCGCCACGCAGTTTTCCCGGAAAGAAATCTAGCAAAGACAAGTGGACATTGGTCCGCGTCGCAGCCATGCTGCGGGGACATATCCCTTCACTGTCAGTAATTCTTTCGCCCGGTTCTTAGATCGGACATACTCCGCGGAAATAACCCGACTCGGCACCGCCGGCCGGCAACCTCCCGCATCATCGCATATCGTGGCCTGCACGACTTGTATCGCACAAGCCCTTTGCAGCCGTCAAGTATTTTACCATACTTAGACCTGTTTTGCAAGACCTTTTTTGAAAAAAATCAAACTTTTTTGCGAGGGATTTTTAACCCTCTGCCGTCAAAGTCCGGCCGCGGTCCCGCGCGGCGTCCTGCCTCCCTATGATACTATAAATTGCGTTCCAGCGCAAGAGGCAAACCCACAATTTCCACAAAAAACTTGCTTTATTTTTGGCGGGCCAGACAGTTTGGGCCGCCATCCCGTCTGAACAAGCTCTCCCCCGCCCTTCCGGACAGCACAAAACCCCGCCCTGAAACCAGGGCGGGGCGGATTTCCGTTACTTTTTGTGCAGTTTGTCCATCAGGGACGGGTCGGGGGTGATGTAGGCCGTCTCGTACTTTTCGTAGAGGACCATGCCGGGCTTCAGGTCGCCGGTCTTGCGGATGTTCTTCACCTCAGTGTAGTCCACCGCCACCTTGACTCCCTTGGCCTGGCTGGAATGGAGAACCGCCAGCTGGGCGGCCTCCTCCCGGGTGCGGTCGGGAATGTCCTGGCCGTTGCTCATCACCACCGTGTGGCTGCCGGGGGCGTTCTTGGTGTGGAACCACAGGTCCTTGCCCCGGGCGGTGTGGAGGGTGAGCCGCTCGTTCTGGATGTTGTTGCGGCCCACCAGAATCTCGAAGCCGTCGGAGGAGACGTACCGGTAGTAGTCGGCGGGCTTCTGCTTTTTGTCCCGCTGCTTGTAGTACTTGAGGTAGCCCTGGCTCTTGAGCTCGGCCCGAATCTCATTCAAAGCCGCCTCGCCCGGGGCGCTCTCCACCTCATAGAGGACGGTCTCCAGATAGGCGATCTCCTTCTCGCCCTCGGACAGCAGTTCCACCAGCATCCGGGCGGCGGTCTGCTTCTTCTTGTAGGCCTTGAAGAAGTTCTGGGCGTTCTGGCTGGGGGTGTAGCGGACATCCAGCGGGATGGTCACCTCTTTGCCCTCGTCGTACCAGTTGGGAACGGTGATGCTCTGCATCCCCTTCTCGGCCTGGTAGAGGTTGGCGGACAGGAGTTCGCCGTACAGCCGCAGCTGCTCGCTCTTTTCGCTGGCGGCCAGCTCCTCTTTCCGGGCGGCCTGCTTGCGGACGGCGCGCTCGTACATATTGTGGACCGCCTTGTGCAGCTCCTTGCTCTTGGTGCGCAGCCGCTCGGCCCGGTCCTTTTCGGCGTAGTAGCCCTCCAGCATCTCACAGAAGGACCCCCACTCCCGGATTTCATAGCCCGCGCCGTACTGCTGGGGCCGGAAGAAGGTAAATTCCAGCGGCTTGCCCTCAGGGCTCACCACGCTGCAGGGAGCGCCGCCGGCGGCGTGCTCGGCCTTCAGTTCCTCGATGGCGTCCAGCAGCCGGCGGCGCTGGCCTTCGTCCAGCTCGCAGGCGGTCAGCTCCTCCGGGCCAAAGGCCCGCCAGGCCACTTCCCGGCAGACCACCGGGCCCACCCCGGCCACCGTCCGGCTCAGGGCGCTGGCCACCGGCAGGTCCTTCTGGCAGGCCAGGGCCACCATGGAGGCAGCGCTGGCGGCCAGGAAGTCGGGCCGGGCCGGCTTGGGCGGAATGGTATAGGCCAGGCCGGGCAGCAGCTGCCGGATTTCGCTGTCCTCAAAGTCCACCCGCTTGAGGGCGTCGATGATCTTCCCGCTCTGGACCAGGACCAGGTTGGAGTAGCGGCCCATCAGCTCGGCGCAGAGGGTGTTGGTCACCAGGTCTCCCATCTCGTTGGTGCAGAGGAAGTCAAAGTAGACAATCCGGTCCCCCGGCTCCATCCGCACGGCGGTCAGCCGGCCGCCGGTAAGATGCTTCCGCATCAGCATGCAGAAGGAGGGCGGGGTCTCGGGGTTTTCAAAGCTCTCGTCGGTGAGGCAGACCCGGGCCGACCCGCTGCGGGCCGACAGGAGCAGGCTGTAGGTATCGGTGCGGGTGCGCAGGGTCAGAACCAGCTCGTCCCGCGTGGGCTCAAAAATCTTTGCAATTTTGGCGTCGGTCACCACGCGGCCCAACTCGGCCGCCGTCAGTGCCAGCGTTGCGGCATCCAGTGCCATGGTGTTCCCCCTCTCGTGTTCACGGAGTCCCCTTTACAAATAGGTAAAGGGGTCACGATTTTCCCGGCTGGCCACCGCCACCAGACCGGGTACTTCCTCCTGGAGGCGGGCCGCCAGGGCAGCGGCGGCCGGGTATTCGGTGGCGTAGTGTCCCGCCGCGATCAGTCCCAGGCCCAGCCGTTTGGCGTCGCAGGCGGCGTGGTGGCTGGCCTCGCCGGTCAGCAGGCAGTCGGCTCCCACCGCCAGGGCGTCCTCAAACATACTGCCCCCTGCCCCGCTGATGACCGCCAGCCGCCGGACCGGCCGGCCGTTGTCGGTGTACTTCACCTGGACCGCCGGCCCCTCCAGGGGCGGGACGCAGAAACATCCCAGACGGTCCTGGGCCAGAGCCGCCAGCTGGGGCACCGAAATGGGGTCAATCTCCCCCACCCGGCCACAGCCATTGGCGAAGGGCTCAGGGTCCCGCATGGCGAACAGCTCTGCCAGGATCTCATTGACGCCGCCCTCGGCGGCATCGTAATTGGTGTGCATGCAGATGGCCGAGATCCCCGCCTGCACCAACAGGAAGGGCACGTCCCGGCTGCTCAGCTTTTTCAGAGGCGAAAAGATCACCGGATGGTGGGAGACAATCATCTCGCAGCCCAGCCGGGCGGCTTCCTCCACCACCTCGGGGGTGATGTCCAGGGTGGTCAGGGCCCGGGTCACCGGCCGGCCGCAGTCCACCAGCAGGCCCACATTGTCCCAGCTCTCGGCCAGCTGGGGCGGGGCCAGCCGGGCCATGGCCTCATAAACCATTTGTACTGTGATCTCCATCGGTTCAGCCTCCTTGGATCAGTCGGTCCATCTCCTCTGCCTCGGGGGTGCCGTCCGGCACACCCCGCCGCAGTTTCACCAGTTTTTCCAGCTGCTTGGCGGCATAGCCTGCGGCCTCCGGCCACTGGCCGGTCTGGCCATAGAGGGCTTCGGCCAGGGTCAGGGTGCGGCGGACGCCGTCGTATTCGGCAGCCATCACCGCATACCACCGCCCCGCCGCCTCCACCGGGCGGTCACAGCAGAGCCGGAAGCCATGTTCCCCCAGCCAGCGGCGCAGTTCGTCGTGGCGGGTGGCGGGGATCAGCACCAGACGGGGCCCCTGGGGCGAAAACACCCAGGGGGCCGCCTCCAGCATTTCCCATGCGGTCTGGGCCGACACCCCCGCGATGACCACCGTCCCCACCTCGCCCGCAGACAACACAGAAAGACCGTCGCCCAGCCGAAGCTCGACGCGGTCTTGACAGTGTGCCGTCTCTACGGTCCGGCGGGCCTTGGCCAGAGGGCCAGGCCGCAGGTCGGAACCGATTACTTTGGGGTACAGGCCCGAACAGGCCAGCGCTGCGGTCAGCTTGCCGTGGTCACAGCCGATGTCCGCCACCGGCAGCCCCGGGCGCACCAGCGCCGCGGCCGCTGCCAGCCGTGCATCCAGGACCATCTCAGCCCTGGGCTTTGCCCGACAGATGGGCGTTCAGCTTCTGGAGCAGGGCGTCACAGTCCACGCCGTGGACGGCGCAGGCCTCCTCGATGCTCTCCCCACGGGAGGCAGGGCAGCCCAGGCAGTGCATGCCGATCTCCAGGAAGTAGGGAGCGGTGGTGCTGTCCATATCCAGAATGTCGCCGATGATGGTCTGGCGGGTCACCTGGAAGGGCTCATCGCTGTGGTTCTTGCGGACGGAATTGAAAATATCAAACATGACGCAGTTCCTTTCGTGCTGTCAGTGTGTCAATCGTGCTTCTATGATACCCCAAATGCCCCCGGCTTTGCAAGTAACCGGGTCACAATCACAAAAAGAGAGCTCCCGCTGTCCGGAGGCAGCAGGAGCCCTTCAGGGTTACAACTTAGTTCTGCTTGATGCGTGCGAAGCAGTCAGAGCAGTAGACGGGGCGGTCCTCGCGGGGCTGGAAGGGAACCTTGCAGGCCTTGCCGCAGGATGCGCAGACAGCGTCGTACATCTTGCGCTCGCCGGTGCTGGCGGGACGGACACCGTTCTTGCGGGCGTCACGGCAAGCCTTGCAGCGCTGGGGCTGGTTCTCAAAGCCGCGGGATGCATAGAACTCCTGCTCGCCAGCAGTCCAAACAAACTCCTTGCCGCAGTCCTTGCAAACTAAAGTCTTGTCTTCGAACATTGTAGTATCTCCTCTTGTTTTGTTCTTGCCCGCGGAAGGATTGGAACCACACCTTGGTTTTTGGGGACCATCGCGCCGATCGTAAGCTACCAGGGGCTTGAAGCATGATATCATCCTCGGGTCGAGGACTCCCTTATTGTACCCCGCTTTCCCCAATTTGTCAACCAAAAAACAGAGTCGTGCCGCGCAAATTCCATTTCCAGCCGGAGAAGCCGTACTTTTCATTTTGGCCGCAGGGCCGCCCGCATCAAAAAGGCCGCGCGCCCATACAGGCGTGCGGCCTTGGAATGTTCAAACAGGGGTCAGTACCCGGAAGGCTGGCCCGGCCTCAGCCGGAACAGCGGCTCAGTGCTGGTTTTCCAGAACTTCCTTGGTGTCGCGGGCGATCATCAGCTCCTCGTTGGTGGCGATGATGAGGGTGCGGACCTTGGAGCCCCAGGCAGTGATCTCGCAGACATCGCCCTGAGGATCGCGGTTCTTGTCGGTGTCGATGCGGATGCCCAGCCAATCCATGTGGTGGCAGATCTTGGCGCGGATGATGTCGTCATGCTCGCCGATGCCGCCGGTAAAGACGATGGCGTCCACGCCGCCCATGGAGGCAATGTAGCTGCCCACCACCTTCTTGATCTGGTAGGTCAGCATATCGATGGCCAGAGAAGCGCGGTTGTTGCCCTCGCGAGCAGCCTTCTCCACGTCGCGCATATCGCTGGAAACACCCGAGATGCCCAGCAGGCCCGACTTCTTGTTCAGGATCTCATCCAGCTCGTGGCCGGTGATGTCCAGGGTGTACTTCAGGTAGTTGACCACCGAGGGGTCCAGGTCGCCGCAGCGGGTGCCCATCATCAGGCCGGCCAGCGGGGTCATGCCCATGGAGGTATCCACCACGCGGCCCTGGTCCACAGCGGTGATGGAAGAACCATTGCCCAGGTGGCAGGTGATCAGCTTCAGGCGGCTGATGGGCTCCTCCAGGTAGTCGGCAGCCTTGTGGCTGACGTACTTGTGGCTGGTGCCGTGGAAGCCGTAGCGGCGGACGCCGTACTTGGTGTAGTAGTCGTAGGGGATGGCGTACATATAAGCCTTCGGGGGCATGGTGCTGTGGAAGGCGGTGTCGAACACAGCCACCTGGGGCACGTTGGTGCCGAAGACCTTGCGGGCGGTCTCGATGCCCAGGATGCCGGCGGGGTTGTGCAGAGGAGCCAGGGGGCTCAGCTCACGCAGGGTGGAGATGACCTCCTCGGTGATGAGGCAGCTGGACTGGAACTTCTCGCCGCCGTGGACCACGCGGTGGCCGATGGCGTCGATCTCCTCCACGCTCTCAATGCACTTGCCGGCGCCGGTGGTCATCTTCTTGATCACTTCGTTGAAGGCCTCAGTGTGGGTGGGGAAAATCGCGGGGGTGGTGGCCTTGTTCCCGTTGGCGTCATGGGTGATCATGCTGCTCTCCATGCCGATGCGCTCGCACAGACCCTTGCAGAGCACCTTCTCGCCGTCCATATCGATCAGCTGATATTTCAGGGAAGAAGAACCACAGTTGATAACCAGAATCTTCATCTTCGTGTAGCCTCCTGTTTCACATTGCGGTCAGCGGGGCGGCGCCCCCTGACAAAAATCCTTCCAAAGAAAAGCGCCAAGAGTCTGTTCCAACACGAAAAAGGCAGGGAATTTCCCTGACTGCCGCGCTTCGCAAACCATTGCGCTCTAATTATTTACATTATATAATAGAGCCAATGTCTTTTCAAGAGAAAAACACCAAAAAGGCAAAAACTTGTGTACAACATCCAGGAGGACCCATGGATTTTGCAGGCATCATAGCAGAATACGATCCCTTTCACAGCGGCCACGGCTGGCAGCTGGAGACCGCGCGGCAGATGGGAGCCCGTCATGTGGCGGTGGCCATGAGCTGCGGCATGACCCAGCGGGGCGCGCCGCCCCTTCTTCCCGAGCCGGTGCGTACCCAAGCCGCCCTGACGGCGGGGGCCAGCCTGGTGTTTGCCCTGCCGGCCCCCTGGGCCATGTCGGGGGCCGAGAGCTTTGCCCGGGCGGGGGTGTCTCTGCTGGCGGCGGCGGGGTGCGATACCCTGGTGTTTGGCGCCGAGACCCCCGACGCCGACCTGCTGACCCGGACCGCCCGGGTGCTGGCCTCCCTTGCGTACCGGGAAGCCCTGAAAGAGCAGCTGGCCGCCGGCGCCCGCAGCTTTGCCGCGGCCCGTCAGGCGGCGGTGGAACGGGTCTGCCCCGGGGCCGGGCTGGCCGACCTGCTGGACCGTCCCAACAACAACCTGGCGGTGGAGTACTGCAAGGCCATTCTGGAGCTGGATGCCCCTCTGACCCCGGCGCCCCTTCCCCGGCAGGGCGCCAACCACGGCCAGGCCCAGACCGCAGGCCGGTACGCCAGTGCCAGCGCCCTGCGGGCCCTCTGGGCGGAGCAGGGCCCCGAGGCACTGGCCCCCTATGTGCCGGCCTCTGCCCTGCATCTCTACCGGGAAGCCTATGCCGCCGGGCAGTACACCGACTTTTCGGCGGTGAGCCTGGCAGCCCTCTCCCGGCTGCGGGCCCGGCGGGATTTCGCCGGGGTGCGGGGCGCCAGCGAAGGGCTGGAACACCGCCTGCGGGAGAGCGTCCGCTCGGCGGTAACCCTGGAAGGGCTGTGGGACGCCCTGACTACCGTCCGCTATCCCCGAGCCCGGATGCGCCGTCTGGTGATGGATGCGGTTCTGGGCTACGGCACCCCCGGGGCCGGGCCCGGCTGGCTGGCCCTGCCCTCCCTGCCCCCTTATCTGCACTTGCTGGGCGCCCGGCGGGAGGCCACCGGCCTGCTGGCCCGGGCCAGCCTTCCCCTCTCCCCCTCTCTGGCCCGGCTGGCTCAGGAGAATCCCGACTGTGCCCGGACGGTGGAGGCCCAGACTGCCGCCTCCGACTTCACCGCCCTTTGCCGCCGCGCCCCCCAGCCCATGGGGACCGCCTACACCCAGCCCCTCATCAAGCTGTAAACAAAACAGCGGAGCCCTCTTTACAGAAGGCTCCGCTGTTGTTTTCAAGACAGAAGGTCGTCCCCGGGCAGCTGGTTCCACAGGCGGTAATAAATCCCCTGTTTTGCCAGCAGTTCCTCGTGGGTGCCGTCCTCCAGAATCCCCTCCGACCCCAGAACCAGAATCCGGTCGTAGTCCTTGATGGTGGTGAGGCGGTGGGCGATGGTCAGGGTGGTGCGGCCATGGGCCAGCTTTTCCAGGCTCTGGCCCACCAGGATTTCGCTCTCGTTGTCCAGGGCGCTGGTGGCCTCATCCAGAATCAGGATGGGCGGGTTTTTCAGGAACACCCGGGCGATGGACAGCCGCTGTTTCTGGCCGCCCGACAGCTTGACGCCCCGCTCGCCCACATAGGTGTCGTAGCCGTCTTTCAGGGCCAGGATGAACTTTTCCGCTCCGGCCAGACGGGCGGCCTGGGCGATTTCCTCCCGGGTGGCTCCCGGCTTGCCGTAGGCGATGTTCTCGGCCACCGTCCCGCTGAACAGGTAGACGTCCTGCTGGACGATGCCAATGGCGCCCCGGAGGCTTTCCAGGGTCACCTTGCGGATGTCCTGGTCGTCAATGAAAATCTTGCCGGCGGTCACGTCGTAGAACCGGGGAATCAGATTGCACAGGGTGGTCTTGCCGCCGCCGGAGGGGCCCACCAGGGCCAGCCGCTGGCCCGCCGGGATGTCAATGCTGACGTTCCGCAGGACCTTGTTGTGGTCGTCGGGGTACTCAAAGCTGACGTGCTCCAGACGGATCTGTCCGGGGCCCGGCTTCAGGGGACCGGCGCCGGGGGCGTCCTGGATATCCACCGGGGTGTCCAGAATCTCAAAGAACCGCTCGATGCCGGTCATTCCCCGCTGGAACTGCTCGGCAAACTCCACAATCCGGCGGATGGTGGCGATCAGGGTGGAGACGTACAGGGAATAGGCCACCAGGTCGCCGGGGGTAATCCAGCCCTTCACCACAAAGATGCCGCCGCCCAGGATGGTCACCAGATACATCAGGCCGTCGAACATCCGGGTGGAGGTCTGGAAGGCCGCCATCACCCGGTAGCTGTTCTTTTTCAGCCGCTGGAAGGTGCCGTTGCCGGCCTCGAACTTTTCGTTCTCGGTCTTTTCGGCGCAGAAGGCCTTGACCACCCGCTCGCCCAGCAGGCTCTCCTCGATCTGGGCGTTGAGCTCGCCCACCTGGACCCGCTGGGCCCGCTGGGTGGCCCGCAGCCGGGTATTCAGCTTGATGGACACCACCGCCATCAGGGGCAGGCAGAGGAACAGCAGGGCGGTCAGGCCCAAGCTGTACCGGCTCAGGATGATGAAGCTGGCCACAATCTTCACCGCCGCGATGAAGAACTCCTCGGGGCAGTGGTGGGCGAACTCGGTGACGTCAAACAGGTCGTTGGTGATCCGGCCCATGATCTGGCCAATCTTGTTGTTGGAGTAATAGGCCACGCTGAGCCGCTGCAGGTGGGCAAAGGCATCCCGCCGCATATCCGTCTCAATGTAGACGCCCATCACATGGCCCATGTCGGCCATATAGTAGGCCGCCAGGCCGTCGATCAGCCGCAGCACAAAGTAGACAAAGCCCAGCTTGAGCACCACCCCCACCGTCAGGGCCGCCAGGTCGTTGACGGCGGTGTTGGTGATATACCGCAGAATCAGGGGCAGCACCAGGTCGCAGATACAGGTCAGGGCCGCGCAGAACAGGTCAAAGACCATGGTCCGCCAGTACTTCCGCTCATAGGGCCAGAACCGCCCCAGCAGCCGGGCCGCCGACGTATGCCGGGCGTTGGGGTCCCCATACTTGGGTTTTTCCACATCTTTCAAATCCACCATGTTGTTTCTCCCGTCGGTTTTACAAACCGTTTTCCTTTCATCCCCTCAAATGCCCGGTTTCAGCGGGTGCCATAGTCCCGGGCGCCGTAGATGGCGGTGCCGATCCGCACCAGGGTAGCCCCTTCCCGGATGGCGTTCTCATAGTCGCCGCTCATCCCCATGGAGAGGGTTTCCATCTTTACGTTGTCATAGCCCCGCTCCCCGGCCCGGACGAACAGCTTATACACCTGCGCCAGCAGGGCGCGGTTGACGTCGTCGTCCTCGTTCACCGGGGGAATGGCCATCAGACCCTTGACCCGCAGATGGGGCTGGGCCGCCGCCGTATCCAGCAGGGCCCACAGGGCTTCGGGCGGGACGCCGGTCTTGCTGGCCTCCTCCCCGATGTTCACTTCCAGCAGGATATCCTGGACCAGGTCCAGCTTGGCGGCCTCCTTTTCCAGCGCCAGCACCAGCCGTTCACTGTCCACGCTCTGGATCAGAGAGGCCCGGCCCAGCACCTTCTTGATCTTATTGGTCTGCAGGTGGCCGATGAAGTGGGCCGGCTTGCCGCAGTAGGCCCCGGCGTCGTAGTTGACGCACAACTCCTGCACATGGTTTTCCCCAAACAGATCGATGGGCAGCTGGGCGCTCAGGGCGATGGTCTCAGGGGTATGGGTCTTGCAGGCGGCGCACAGCTGGACGCTGGCCGGGTCCCGCCCGGCCTGGCGGGCTGCGTCATCCATCCGGCGGCGAATCTCCGCCACCGCCTGGGCCATTTGTTCCAAATTCCGTTCCGGCATAGCTTGTCTCAGTCCTCCTCGGTGTATTTGGCCCGTTCCCCGCCGATCAGCTTGGGGCGGGTGCGGGCGCAGAGCAGAATGGCGCGGCCAATGTGGTCCAGCGACAGCCGCACCGGCACCGCCACTGCCCGCAGGTGCATCCCGATCAGGGTGCCGCCAATGTCCATGCCCGCGTGGGCCCGGATGGCTTCCACCGCCACCGGGTGTTCAAAGTGCTTCCAGCAGGTGGTGGCCCAGCTGCCGCCGGCATGGGGCCGGGGCACCACGCAGACTTCCTCCCAGCCGTGGGCCTCGGCGGCCTGCCGTTCCAGGATGATGGCCCGGTTCAGGTGTTCGCAGCACTGGGCTGCCAGCCAGACGCCCCGCTGGGCCAGCACCGGCGCAATGCCCTCGTAGACGGCGGCGGCCGCCTCCATGCTGCTGTCGTGGCCGATGTGGCCTCCCACAATCTCACTGGAGGAACAGCCCACCACAAACACGTCCCCCGGCCGGAGGTTGGCCTGAGCCAGCAATTCCTCCACAGCCTGCCGCGCCTGGGCGGTGATCTCCATCTTTTCTTGTTCCGTCATACAAAAACGCCTCTTTTCTCAAAACCGGAAGTAATAAACATCCCGGTCTGTACCAGACATATACAAGCGATTGCCGCTGGCGGCCGCCGCCCAGCCCGCCACGTCGTCGGAGGCATAGGCCGCCTCCAGATTTCCGTCGGCGTCAAAGCTCTGGGCCGCGGTGGCGCTGTCTCCAAACAGCCCCTGCTGAACCCCCCGGGGCAGGCGGGCAGCAATCCCCCGCAGGCCCGGGTCCTGGGCCCGGCTTTCCAGCCAGTCCGCCTGGTTCCAGCGATAGGCCGCATAGACGCTGCCGTCGGCGTCCGCCGTCAGGGCGGCGGGATAGCCGGGCAGGTCCCCCGCAAAGAGTGTGCAGCCCTTGCCGCCGGCGGTCAGGTCCCGGCTGGCGGGGTCCACCGCCCAGATGCAGCGGCTGGCCAGGTCGGCCACATAGAGGGTCTCGCCGTCGGGGGCCAGGGCCAGCCCGGCCGCGCCGGCCACTTCACCCAGCACCGGCTGCACCGTCCGGGCCGCCGGGTCATAGACATAGACCCAGCCGGTGGCGGTATGGCCGATCAGCTCAGCCCGCAGGGCTTCCTCCATGGTGCCGGCTTTGGGGGTCAGGCGGACCGCCTCGGTGAAATACACCTTGCCCGCCGCGTCCACCGTCACCGCCGCCGGGTAGGACAGGGCCCGGCCGTCGATCTGGTTCACCACCTGTTCGGTGGCGGCGCCCCAGTCGTCGTGGGACACCCGGCAGAGGGCTCCGCCCTCATCGGTGAGGCGGGTGTACCAGATATCCCCCTCCCCGTCAAAGGCAAAGGAGGTGACGACCCCTTTTTCGGTCAGCACCACCGTCAGGCCAGTGCCGTCCTCCCGCATCCGCAGCAGGGTGCTGCCCTGGCCCTCCTGGGGCCGGGCGGCCAGATAGATCCAGCCGTCCTCCACCTGGATGCAGTCGGGGGTCTGGTAGCCCTCCAGGGTCAGGGAGGCCGTCTCGGCCACCGATGCCCCGCCCTGGGGCGCCTGGGCGGCGGGCAGGGTGTAGCTATGGGGTTCGGCCTCAATGGGGCGGAACCCCAGCGTATACACCAGAGCCGCCGCCATCAGCAGGGCGAACACGGCAGCCGCCACCTGGAACCGGTGCAGGATGAAATCCCGCCGGGCCCGCCGGGCTTCCTCCCAGGCGGCACGGCGGCGCGCCTCCTCGGCGCGGCTGGCCTGGAACCGGCGGGAATACCGGGACAGCCAGGCGAAAAGCCCCGGCCCGAAAATCACCAGAACGATGAACAGGATCAATACAATTTCTGTCAGTCCCAAACGCATGGATGTGGTTCCTTTCTTTTGCCTTCCGGGCCGCGGGCGCGGCAGAAAGAGTAGTCGGCTTTAGTATACCGCATCTGGGCCCTCCGGCGCAAGTGCGGCCGGGATTTTGGATTGCGCCGTCCCCGGCGGCTGTGCTACAATGAAGACAGCTCATCTCATCTTTTCCAAAGGATTCACCCAAAGTTCACACTTCTTCACATTTTCCGTATTATTATGTAATTGTGATAAGATATTGTGAAATGGGTCCGGCCGCCCCGGCCGGGCATTTCAACATCAGAAATGGAGGACCCCCGCCCTATGGCTAAGATATTGATCGTCGACGACGAACCCCGCATCCGGGAACTGATCCGGGAGCACCTGCAGTACGCAGGCTACACCTGCGAAGAGGCCGCCGACGGCTCGGCCGCTCTGGCCCAGGTCACCAGCTCCAGCTACGACCTGGTGATTCTGGACCTGATGATGCCCTTTATGGACGGCATGACCTGCCTGCGGGAAATGCGCAGCCGCCACATCAACACCCCCGTCATCATCCTGACCGCCCGCGGCGAGGAATACGACAAGCTGGCCGGCCTGGAGGGCGGCGCGGACGACTATGTGGTCAAGCCCTTCTCCCCCCGGGAGCTGGTGGCCCGGGTCAAGGCGGTGCTCAACCGCACCCTGGCCCATCCCGACACCGCCGCCACCGTCATGACCTTTGGGGAGCTGTCCATCGACACCGCCAGCCACACCGTCAAGGTGGGCGGCGAGGAAGTCAGCCTCACCCCCAAGGAGTTTGACCTGCTGGTCTTTTTGGCCTCCAACAAGGGGATCGCCCTCTCCCGTGAGAAAATTCTGCAGAAGGTTTGGAACTACGACTATTTCGGCGAGGACCGCACCGTGGACACCCACGTCAAGATGCTGCGCGGGCATCTGGGGGCCTGCCGCAGTTACATTGTGACCGTCTGGGGCATCGGCTATAAGTTCGACCCCGACGCCCACCGGTAATCCATGCACCGCCTCAAACCGCCCCGGGCCGCCACCCCAGGCATCCGCGCCCAGCTGATGCTGTTCCTCGCCTTCATCTGCCTTCTGCTGCTGGGGCTGTACTGGTTTTTGTCCACCCAGCTGCTGGAGCCCCTCTACAACCGCCGCATTGAAAACCAGCTGGCCGACCAGGCCGACGAGATCGTCACCCTCATTCAGGATACCCAGGACGAGGGCGGCATCATTTCCAGCTGGGATTTCGGCATCCTGATGGTGGACAGCACCTTCCGCACCAAGCTGTATGAGAGCCTTTCGGCCAACACCCAGCTGACCAACTTCTGTGTGGACATCTCCGACTCCACCCTCCGCAGCGTCATCACCATCGAAAACCTCTACCCCTGCCTGCTCCACAACAGCACCCTGTCCTCCAAGTCGGACAGCAGCAGCTTTTCCTGGGACAAATCCACCGTCATTGAGATGCGCCGGGCCTGCCGTTCCAACGGCAGCTGGCTCCAGGTGCTGAACACCAGCGGCGGTTCCTCCCAGGTGGTGGTGGGCCGGATGAGCCTGGACGGGACCTATTCGGTGCTGGTTTCCACCAGCCTGGTCCATGTGGCCGAGGCCGGACAGGTGCTCAGCGACATGCTGCCCCTCATCGCCATCCTGGTGTTTGCCTTTGCCCTGGCGGCGGCCTGGCTGTTCAGCCAGTGGTTCACCCGCCCCCTGCGGGAACTGTCCGCCGCGGCCCGCCAGGTGGCCCAGGGAGACTATTCGGTCCATGTGGAGCCCAACCGGCGGGACGAGCTGGGCACCCTGGCCGAGGACTTCAACCACATGGCCCGGGAGGTCCAGCGGGCGGCCCAGATGCAGCGCGACCTGCTGGCCAACGTCTCCCACGACCTGCGCACCCCCCTCACCCTCATCAAGGGCTATGCCGAGACGGTGCGCGACATCACCGGCGACGACAAGCCCCATCGGGACGAGCAGCTGAACATCATTGTGGACGAGACCGACCGTCTAACCGCCCTGGTGTCCAGCGTCATGGAGCTGAGCAAGGTGACCAGCGGCGCCGACAAGTGCGAGATGGTCCGCTTTGACATGGGCCAGCTGTGCGACGAGGTCAGCGAGCGCTACGACGCCGTCTGCGCCCAGAACGGCTGGACCCTCCAGCTGGAGCTCCCTGACCAGCCCCTGGAAGTGTTCGCCGATCCCACCATGATCGAGCGGGCCCTCCACAACCTGCTGGGCAACGCCATGCACCACATCGGCCCCGACGGCGTCTTTGTGCTGCGGGCCATGCCCTGTGAGGAAGGGGTCCGGGTGGAGGTGGAGGACCACGGCCCCGGCATCTCGGCCGAGGACCTGCCCTATATCTTCGAGCGGTACTACCGCTCCCGCTCCGACGCCGGCAAGGCCGGCACCGGCCTGGGCCTGTCCATTACCAAGGCCATCTTTGAACAGCACGGCTTCCGCTTCGGGGTCCAGAGCACGCCGGGCAAGGGTTCCACCTTCTGGTTCATCATGAAGCCCCCCGCCGGCGAGCACTAAGCCTCTCCCCCGGACGTATTGCATTCTGCGGTCCGGTTGTTGTATACTATTGGCATTCGTACTCATCCCACATCACACAGAGGGCCCCGGCGTGTCCTGCGCCCGGGCCCGGGGAGGCTGACATGCTTACCATCACTGTTGCGCGGGACGGCAGCGGCGACTTTGCCACCATCGGCGAAGCCGTCCAGGCCGTACCCTATGATCTGCCCGCCGAAATTTTGATCGGGCCGGGCACCTACCGTGAAAAGCTGGTGTGCGAAAAACAGCAGATCACCCTCAGAGGCGCCGGCATGGGCAAAACCCGCTTGGTCTGGGGGGACGGCGGCAAGCTGCCCCACATGGACGGGCGGCCCACCCACACCTTCCGCAGCTGGACTGCCTTTTTCAGCGGCGGCCAGGTGACGGTGGAAGATCTGACCATCGAAAATGACGCGGGCCCCGGCGCACAGGCCGGTCAGGCCATCGCGGCCTATGTGGACAGCCAGCAGGCGGTGTTCCGCCGGGTGCGGCTGCTGGGCAACCAGGACACCCTGTTCTGCGCTCCCCTGCCCGAAAAAGAGCGGGAGAAGGACGGCTTCCTGGGGCCCCGGGTCTTTGCACCCCGCCGGCCCAGCGCCCAGTATTACCAGGGCTGCGAGATCGCCGGTGATATTGATTTCATCTTTGGCGGCGGAGACGCCCTCTTTGAACAGTGCACCCTCCGCTCGGTGGACAACGGCGAGGGCAGCTGCCGCGGCTACGTCACCGCCCCCTCCACCGCCCCCGACGGGCTGGGCTTTGTCTTCTGGGACTGTGACTTTGTGTCGGACTGCCCCGCCGGCAGCGTCTATCTGGGCCGGCCCTGGCGGCCCGCCGGCAAAACCGCCGTCCTGGAATGCCGTCTGGGCCAGCACATCGCCCCGGCCGGCTTCTGCGCCTGGAACGGCCGTTCCGACTGGGACAAATCCACCTTTGTGGAGGAGGGCAACACCGGCCCCGGCGCCGTGGAACGGACCGGCGGCCTGGTCCGCACCCTGGACGTCACCGAGGCCGGCCGCCTGCTGAATCAGGCCCGCCGCCGCTGCCGCCCCCAATGAGAAAGGAAGTCAAACCATGAACCATCTGCCCAACTGGATGAAATGGCTGATTGTGGTCGTCGTCTTTGGGGTGATGGCCGCCCTGATGCTGGCGGTCAACGACCGGGCTTCCCGGGTGGATATGCCCGAGCCCGACACAACCTTTGGTATTTACAAATCCGCCAGCGAAACCGCATAATCGAACCAAAAAGGACCTGTCCCGGAAGGGACAGGTCCTTTTGTGTCGGTTGGTTATTTCAGGACGATCTTGCCGTCCTCGGCGTCCACCGTCAGGCTGCCGCCGCTGGTGAGCAGGCCGTCGATGATGCGGGTGGCTGCCTCGTCCTCCACCTGCTTGCGGATGATCCGCCGCAGGTCCCGGGCGCCGAACCTGCCGCCCTCGCACTGGGCCACCAGAGCCTTGACGGCTGCCGGGGTATAGCTGTAGGCGATGCCCTTGGCCTCCATGCCGGGGCGGTACTCCTCCAGCATCAGGCCGGCGATCCCCTCCAGGGTCTCGTCGCTCAGGGACTTGAAGACCACGATTTCGTCCACACGGCCCAGGAACTCAGGGCGCAGGAACTGGCGCAGGGCCTTCATGGTCTTGTCCTTGTTCATCTCCTCGGCGCTCTTGTTGAAGCCCAGACCGCCGGTGCCCTGCTCGGAAGAGCCGGCGTTGGAGGTCATGCAGATGACGGTGTTGGAGAAATCCACCGTCCGGCCCTGGGCGTCGTTGATCTTGCCCTCGTCCAGAATCTGAAGCAGGATGTTCAGCACATCGGGGTGGGCCTTCTCGATCTCGTCAAAGAGAACCACGCTGTAGGGGCGGCGGCGGACCTTTTCGGTCAGCTGGCCGGCCTCTTCATAGCCCACATAGCCCGGAGGCGAGCCGATCATCCGGGAGACGGCGTACTTCTCCATATATTCGCTCATGTCCAGCCGGATCAGCGGGTCGGGACCGGCGAACAGCTGGCTGGCCAGCTGCTTCACCAGCTCGGTCTTGCCCACGCCGGTGGGGCCCACAAAGATGAAGCTGGCGGGACGGCGGCGGCCGGCCAGGTCGGCGCGGCTCCGCTTGACGGCCTGGGCCACCAGGTGGACAGCCTCGTCCTGGCCGATGATCTTCTTTTTCAGCTCGTCTTCCAGGCCGGCCAGGCGGACGTACTCGGTCTCCCGAATCTTCACCGCCGGAATGCCGGTCCACAGCTCGATGACCCGGGCCAGATCCTCCATCGACACGGCGATCTCGCTGGCTGCGGCCTGACGGGCCGGCAGATCGGCCTCCAGCTGGGCAATGCGGGTCTTGCGCTCGGCCACCCGCTCATAGTCGATGGCCTCGTCGGTGCCCGCCGACTCCATGTCGGCCTCCTCCTGCTTCAGGGTTTCCAGCTCCTTCTGGGCTTCCAGATAGGCGGAAATCTCAGGGTGAGCCAGGTTGCAGCAGGCGCAAGCCTCGTCCAGCAGGTCGATGGCCTTGTCGGGCAGATAGCGGTCGGTAATATACCGCTCCGACAGGGTGACGGCTGCGCTGACCACCGCGGCAGGAACCTGCACATGGTGATAGTTCTCATAATAGCGCTTGATGCCGTTCATGACGGCGATGGTGTCCGAAATGCTGGGCTCCTCCACCCGCACCGGCTGGAATCGGCGCTCCAGGGCCTGGTCCTTCTCGATATACTTGCGGTACTCGGCAAAGGTGGTGGCGCCGATGACCTGAATCTCCCCGCGGGAGAGGGCGGGCTTGAGGATATTGCCCGCATTCATGGCGCCCTCGCTCTCGCCGGCGGCGGTGATGGTGTGAATCTCGTCGATGAACAGGATCACATTGCCCGCCTGACGCACTTCGTTCAGCAGGCCCTTGACCCGCTGCTCAAACTGTCCGCGGAACTGGGTGCCCGCCACCAGGGCGGTCAGGTCCAGCAGATAGATTTCCTTGTCCTTCAGCTGGGCCGGCACCTGGCCCCGGGCGATCCGCTCGGCGATGCCCTCGGCGATGGCGGTCTTGCCCACGCCGGCCTCGCCGATCAGACAGGGGTTGTTCTTCTGGCGGCGGGACAGGATCTGAATGGTGCGGTAGATCTCCCGGTCCCGGCCGATGATATCATCCAGCCGGCCGTCCCGGGCCTTGGCGGTGAGGTTCTCGCAGTAGGTGTCCAGGAACTTGCGGCGGGGCGGCTTTTTGCCGCTCTTGTTGTTTTTGCCGCCGGCATTGCCGGAACCGTTCTGGTCATCCTGCCCGGTCATGCTCAGGGGGAAAGTCGCGTTGCCGCCCGGCACAAAGCCGTCGTCTCCGCCTTCCTCGCTGCCCTCGTCGGGGGACATGCCCATCATCATGGCCAGGGGGTTGGCCCCTTCGCCCATCTCTTCCATCAGGCTGTCCATCCGGTCTTCCATGCTGTCCATGTCCTGGTCGGACAGGCCCAGCCGCTTCATCATATCTTCCACCGGCTTGATGTGCATTTCACGGGCACAGCGGAGGCAATAGCCCTCCTGCTTCATCTGCCCGTTCTCCATCCGCTGGACGAAGATGATTGCCGGTCTCTTTTTGCATCGAACGCAAGTCATAGCGTCTCCTTCCATCGTGAAACCCTCCCCCTCCTGTAAACTATACAAACGGGTTGATCTGGTTGAAAAGTTGGTACCAGAGGCTCCCGCCCAGGGCAGCCTCGTTGAGGAGGGGCAGATTGCCCCCCGAAATAATCATCAGCGCCCAGACCACGCACATTCCCAGGAACACATCGGCGAGGCCTGCCAGGGCTCCCACCACCATGCCCAGGGTGCGGTTGACGGCGCCCAGCACCGGCAGATGATTCACCAGGCCCAGCACCGTGACCAGGAGGCTGATGAGCATCCGCAGGGCGGCAAAGCAAAGAAAAAACAACACCAGCGAGAAAACCGGCGTCAACAGCGGACGAATCACATCCTGAACGATGGTGTCCGCCACCACCAGGGCGTTGTCGGTCAAAAGGCCGTCCAGCGCCCGCTGGCAGGCCTCCACCACCTGGCGGCGGATGCTCTCGGGCAGAAAGCCCGCGTACTGCTGGGCGATCCGGTTGAGGTCCACGGCGCCGCCCTCCGACAGGCTGACGGCGATCCGCTCCCGAAAACTGCCGGCAAAGAACCGGTCGAACAGGGCGCCCGATCCCCAGGATGCCAGCTGATGGGCCCCGATCAGGCTCAGCAGGTTGCCGCCGATCTGAACCACGGCGGCCAACAGTCCTTTGCGGGCGTAGTGAATGGCAAGGCCCAACCAGACTGCCGTACAAATAATATCAAAAAGAAATGACGGATTCATGAACATAGACGAAATTCTTTATCAGACAAGGTGTCAGAGTGCCAAAAGGCACTCCAGCCGGCATACCCTCCTCCAATGTTTCCCCAAAGCAGCCCATTTACCCCGGCCGCCTCACGCCGCAGGGGCAGCCGATGCCTCCGACGAGGCCGCATCCCCGGAGGTGTCCGGCGGGGTGATCCGCTGGACCATGTTGTCGGTAAAGACATACAGCCCGCTGCTGTTTGCCAGCATGGCGTGGGGCCGGGCCGACAGCGGAACGCTCCACTGATAGGTGCCGTCCATCCCGAAGCATTCCACCGAGCTGTCGCAGAGCAGGTAGAAGGCGTCGGTGCCCCGGGCGATGCCGTGGGCGGTGGGGACGGTGCCCTCATACTGGATGTTGAGTCCGCTGTCCATCAGCACCACGCTGCTGGACTGTCCGCTGCCGAACAGCACCGCCAATCCGCCGTTGGCGGTGGACAGACCCGCCACCGCCGCGCCGCCGAAGTCCCGGCGGCCCTGGGCGCTGCCGTCCGAGCCATAGAGGGCCGCGTGGCTGTCATAGACCGCCAGCAGCCGGGCATTGGACTGCCATTCCAGTTCCAGCGGCATGCTGCCCGCCTCGGCGGCCAGCAGCTGGGGTTCACCCACCCGCAGGTTCAGCAGATACAGGTTGGACACCACCTGTCCATCCTGGGCGGTGACGGTGGCCACCGCCAGCTGGGTGCCGTCGGGCGAAAAGGCCATCCGCATGGGGATGCCCTCGGTGGTGGTGAGGCTCCAGGTCAGCATCTCATCCCGGGCGTTGTCGTAGACCGTCAGCAGGGCCAGCTTGCGGACGTCGTCGGTGACCACCGCCAGCTCGCCCCCGTTGCTGAGGGCGCAGAGGAAAATCCCCCCGCCGGTCTGGCGGGTGTACAGTTCCCGGGTGCGGCTCTCCACCCGCAGCTCACTGCCCGAGCGGTTGTACAGTACAAAGCTGTTTTTCCCTGCCGCCAGGGCCGGCCGGGCATAGCCGGTGCCGATGTTGTTGAGGCGGGCGCCGCTGTTGGAGTAGACGGCGCAGCCGTCCTCCCCCAGCACCACAAAGCTGCCTCCCAGGGCCTCCACCTGATACACCGCTCCGGTGCCGGTCTGCTGGGGGAACCCCCGCTCCGGCATCAGGGCAATCCGCACCGTGTCGGCGAAGTCCTCCAGCGCCATCACCGAGGTATTCACCACGCCGGTGAGGTAGATGACCATTGCCGCCACCAGAATCACCAGCAGGGCGGTGCGCCGCAAACGGCGGTTCCGCAGGCGCTGGCGGGCCGCCTCGATGTATTCGATCCGCCCCGCAGACATCTCCTCTCTGCGGGCGCTCCGGCCGGTCTTTCTCATCCCTCTGCTTCCTTTCCTTGCGGCTGTACTCAGTTACAGCACGCCATAATCCACATGGTGCAAAAACAACCCCTTAGCCGGCAGGGTAGGCCCGGCGTTTTTGCGGTCGCGGCTGGCCAGAATGGCCGGCACCGCGTCGGGGTCCATCCGGCCCGCTCCCACCTCGCAGAGGGTGCCGGCCAGAATCCGGACCATATTGTACAGGTAGCCGTCGGCGGTCACCGTGATGCTGACGGTATCCCCCTGCCGGGTCACCTGACAATCGGTGATGGTGCGGACGGTGTCCCCGTGGGCCGCCGCCGAGCTGTGGGCCGCACACAGGGCCAGAAAATCGTGTTTGCCCACGAAATGGGCCGCCGCCTGCTGCATCCGGCCCTCGTCCAGGCGGCCGGGCATCCGGCAATAGTACCGCTCCTCAAAGGGGGAGTCGATGGGACTGTTGTGGATGCGGTAGAGATAGGTTTTGGTGTGGGCGGCGTACCGGGCGTGGAAGCCGTCCGGCACCTGCCGGGCCTTCAAAACCCGGATATCCCGGGGCAGCCTGGTATTGAGGGCCAGGGGGAATTTTTCGGGCGGGATGCGCACATCCGCCTCAAAGCTGAGGGCGAAACCCAGCGCATGAACCCCCGCGTCGGTGCGGCTGCACCCCTTGATGTCGGGGCGGAAGCCGATCACCGCCTCCAGTCCGTCCTGAAAGGCAGCCGCCACGCTCTGCCCGTTGGGCTGAACCTGAAAGCCGCAGTATTCGGTGCCGTCAAAGGCCAGTGTCAACAGCCAGGTCACAGGCCGCGCCTCCTTTCAAACTATCACAAATGCGGGGCGAAAAGGGGGAGATTTGCTCCCCCGTCCAAAAACAGGGCCGCCGGGCAGGCCCGGGGCCCCGTAACGCTGCATCAATAGTTGGGGAACACCAGCCGGGAGGCCAGAATCACCCCAAAGCAGACCAGGCAGAACACCAGGTCCAGATAGTCCTGGCGGCAGCACCGCAGGACCTTCAGACGGGTACGGCCCTCGCCGCCCCGGTAGCACCGGCACTCCATGGCCATGGCCAGCTCGTCCGCCCGGCGGAAGGCCGAGATGAACAGCGGAATCAGCACCGGCACCAGGGCCTTGACCCGGTCGGTGAGCTTGCCGGTGTCCAGCATGGCGCCGCGGGCCTTCTGGGCGTTCATGATCTTGTCGGTCTCCTCAATCAGGGTGGGGATGAACCGCAAAGCAATGCTCATCATCATGGCCAGCTCATGCACCGGGAAGTGCAGTTTGGCCAGGGGCCGCAGCAGGGCCTCGATGGCATCGGTGAGGACGATGGGGCTGGTGGTGTAGGTCAGCAGGCTGGTGCCCGCAATCAGGGCCGCCACCCGGACGCCCATGACGATAGCATAGCGGACGCCCTCGGCGTAGATGGTCAGAAAGCCCATCTGGAACAGCGGGTCCCCCTCGCCGCTGACGAAAAAGACGTTCAGCACCGCGGTGAACAGGATGATGGGCAGGATGGGCTTGAGGCTCCGGCCAATCATCTTGAGGGGGATCTGGGCCACCAGGTACATGGCGGCCAGAAAGACCACCGACAGCGCCAGGCCCAGAGGGTTGGAGGCGGCAAACAGCACCGCAATATAGACGATGGTCAGCACCAGCTTCAGCCGGGGGTCAAAGCGATGAACCGGGCTGTTGCCGGGGAAGTGCTGGCCAATGGTAATATCCCGAATCATTCAGCACAGCCCCCTTTCTCGGCGGCATGGGGCGCGCGGGACAGAGTCAGGCTCTCCCCCGCGTCGCGGCGGGCCTTGGCCTCCACGATCTTCTTGACCGCATAGGGAATGGTGTAGACGTCCGCCGGGACGTCAATCCCCATTTCCCGCAGTTTCAGGAAAATCTTGGTGACCTGGGGCACCGACAGACCCAGGGCCAGCAGTTCCTGGGCCCGGGCAAAGACATTCTCCACCGTGTCGTACATGGCCACATGCTTCTGGGCCATCACCAGCACCTTGTCCGCATAGCGGGCAATGTCCTCCATGCTGTGGGACACCAGCAGAACGGTGGTGCCGGTCTTTTTGTGGTAGGCCTTGATGGCCGAGAGGATGGAATCCCGTCCCTCGGGGTCCAGGCCGGCGGCAGGCTCGTCCAGCACCAGGATGCGGGGCTCCATGGCCATGACGCCCGCCACCGCCACCCGGCGCTTCTGGCCGCCCGACAGCTCAAAGGGGCTGCGCTGGAGCAGGGCCTGGTCCAGCCCTACGAATTTGGCGGCCTCCTGCACCCGGCGGTCCACTTCTTTGTCGTCCAGGCCCATGTTTTTGGGACCAAAGGCGATGTCTTTATAGCAGGTCTCCTCAAACAGCTGGTACTCCGGATACTGGAACACCAGGCCGGTGAGGAAGCGGAAATCCCGGATTTTGGCGGGGTCCTCCCAGACGTCGCGGCCATCGATGATGATTTTGCCGCTGGTGGGACGGTTGAGGCCGTTCATGTGGCCGATCAGGGTGCTTTTGCCCGAACCGGTGGCCCCGATGATGCCCACGAAGTCCCCTTCTTCCACCTCGAAGCTGACGTCGTCCAGCGCGGTGACCTCGCCGGGCATCCCCTTGTTGTAGATATAGGAAAGGTGTTCCACCTTGATGATGCTTGCCATATTGCCCTCCCTCACTTCAGCAGCTCGTAGAGAGCCTGTGCACATTCGCCGGGGTCGATGATGCCCTCCGGCATGGGGATGCCGGCCTTCACCAGCTCGTCCCGCAGCTCGGCGGCCTGGGGCACGTCCAGGTGCAGGGCCCGGACTTCCTCGGTGCGGCTGAACACCTCTTTGGGGGTGCCCTCCATCACGATGTGGCCGCGGCTCATGACGATGACCCGGTCGGCCTGGGCGGCCTCCTCCATATAGTGGGTGATAGCCACCACGGTGATCCCCATATCCCGGTTCAGCCGGTGGATGGTCTGCATCACCTGTTCCCGGCCCCGGGGATCCAGCATGGCGGTGGCCTCGTCCAGCACGATGCAGTCGGGGCTCATGGCCACGATGCCCGCAATGGCCACCCGCTGTTTCTGGCCGCCCGACAGGTTGTGGGGAGCCCGGGTGCGCATCTCATAGATGCCGGTCATCTTCATGGCGTCGTCGATGCGGCGGCGCATTTCTTCGGTGGGGACGCCCAGGTTTTCCAGGGCGAAAGCCACGTCCTCCTCCACCACGGTGGCTACAATCTGGTTGTCCGGGTTCTGGAACACCATGCCCACCTTCTGGCGGATGTCGTACAGCTTGTCATCGTCGGCGGTATCCATCCCCTCCACCGTGACCGTGCCGGTCTCGGGCAGAAGAATGGCGTTGAAGTGCTTGGCCAGGGTGGATTTGCCGCAGCCGTTGGCCCCCAGCACCGCCACAAACTCGCCCCGCTTCACAGCGGCCGAAACGCCGTTCAGGGCGTAGCTGGCTCCCTCCGGGTCATACCGGAAGTGCAGGTCCTTGGCCTGCAGAATTGTTTCGTTCATTTGTCCTTCTCTTTTCTGGTGGCACGCCCGTCCGGCCCTTGGCCCCGGGCTGCGCCCCATGCTCAGGTTGGTGTGTTGATTTTCGTTCACAGCGACTCCCAGATCGCGGTGGAGCCGCAGGGCACCACGCCGCCGGTTTCCTTCACCGGCAGGCCGATCTCGTCGCAGCTGGTGGCGCCCCCGAACCGGGGCGTCAGGGTGGTCTTGAGGATATACTCCATCACCGCCGGGGACAGGCCCGCCGTGTAGCTGTTGACCGCAAAGAACAGCGGATGGTCGCTCAGCACGTCGGCGCACTGGCAGATCAGGTCATAGATGCAGTCCTCCAGCTTCCACACCTCGCCGCCGGGACCTCGGCCATAGCTGGGCGGGTCCATGATGATGGCGTCGTAGGTGTTGCCGCGGCGCTTTTCCCGGGCCACGAACTTGCTGCAGTCGTCCACCAGCCACCGGATGGGCCGGTCGGCCAGGCCGCTGGCCACAGCGTTTTCCTTGCCCCACTGGACCATGCCCTTGGATGCGTCCACATGGCAGACCGAGGCCCCCGCCGCAGCGCAGGCCAGGGTGGCGCCGCCGGTGTAGCCGAACAGGTTCAGCACCCGGATGGGGCGGCCGGCGGCCCGGATTTTCTGGTCATACCAGGCCCAGTTCACCGCCTGTTCCGGGAACACGCCGGTGTGCTTGAAGCCGGTGGGGCTGACGATCAGGGTCAGCCGCCCGGGGCCCTCTCCGCAGTGAATCTGCCAGCGCTCGGGCAGGGGGCGGCGATGTTCCCAGCTGCCGCCGCCCTGGTTGGAGCGGTGATAGATGGCGTCGGCCCGGGCCCACAGGGGGCTCTGGGGCGCACTTTTCCAGACCACCTGGGGGTCAGGCCGGACCAGAAGGGCTTCCCCCCACCGCTCCAGCCGGTTGCCCCCGGTGGCGTCCAATAATTCGTAATCCTTCCAGCTGTCGGCTGCTCTCATGGTCTTCCTCTTTCAGAAACGTCTTAAAAACAGGTTATCACTTTTTCAGAATGCGGCGGTTGATCCGCTCCACAATCCGCTCGGCGCAGGCCCGGATCTCCTCCAGGTTTTCGCCCTCCACCATGACGCGGATTTTGGGCTCGGTGCCCGACACGCGGACCAGAACCCGGCCCATCCCCATCAGCTTCTGCTGCTCGTTCTCGATGAAGCCAGCCAGCACCTCGTCCTCCTTGTAGGCGGCCTTCTGGGCGGCGTTGGCTTCCACATTGATGAGCACCTGGGGGAACTGGGCATAGATGCCGTTGAGCTCGCTCATCTTCTTGCCGCTCTCGGCCAGCAGGGTCAGCAGCTTGCCGGCGGTCAGCTCGCCGTCGCCGGTGGTGGCGTGGTGGAGCAGAATCACATGGCCGCTCTGCTCGCCGCCGATGGCATAGCCGTTCTCCCGCATATTCTCCAGCACGTACCGGTCGCCCACGGCGGTCTTTTCGGTGCGGATGCCCTGGCGCTCCATGAACTTCACAAAGCCCAGGTTGGACATGACCGTCACCACAGCGGTGTCGGCGTCCAGCTTGCCCTTGGCCTTCATCATCATGGACAGCAGGGCGATGATCTTGTCGCCGTCGATCTCCTGGCCCTTTTCGTCGCAGGCCAGGCAGCGGTCGGCGTCGCCGTCAAAGGCGATGCCGCAGTCATAGCCGCCGTCCACCACGGCTTTTTCCAGTTTTTCCAGATGGGTGCTGCCCACCCCATCGTTGATGTTCTTGCCGTCGGGGGTGACGCCCAGGAAGGTGCACTTGGCCCCCAGACGGGGGAACAGCTTCTGGGCCACCGCAGCGGCGGCGCCGTTGGCGCAGTCGATGCAGACATTCAGGCCGGTCAGGTCCCCTTCCACCGACTCATACAGGTGGTCCACATAATCCCGCAGGCCGTCGGTCCGGAAGGACACCTGGCCCACCCCGGCGCCAGTGGCCAGAGGGATATCCTTGCAGTCGTTGTCGATGTGGGCCTCGATCTGGGCCTCCACCTCGTCGGGCAGCTTGTAGCCGGTGGAGGCAAAGACCTTGATGCCGTTGAATTCCATGGGGTTGTGGGAGGCCGAAATCACCACGCCGGCGTCCGCCTTGTACTTGGTGACCAGGTAGGCCACCGCCGGGGTGGGCAGAACGCCCAGAGCCTCCACGTCGGCGCCCACGCTGCACAGGCCGGCGGTGAGGGCGGCCTCCAGCATATCGCCCGACTGGCGGGTGTCCTTGCCAATCAGAATGCGGGGCTTGCGGCCGGTGCTGTCGGTCAGGACCGCCGCCACGCCGCGGCCCAGCTTCATCGCCAGCTCACAGGTCAGGTCAACGCCGGCAATGCCCCGCACGCCGTCGGTTCCAAAATACTTTCCCATACCATCAGATCCCTTCTTGCAGGCCGCAGAGCGGCACTCTCTATAGACGTTTTTATGCGGCGGTCCTCAGAACATGCTCTGCTGGCCGCCGTCCTCGGCACAGTCGGTCTCGGGGGGACGCATGCCCAGATGCTCATAGGCCAGATGGGTCACGCACCGGCCCCGGGGGGTCCGGGTCAGAAAGCCCATCTGCATCAGATAGGGCTCGCACAAATCCTCCAGGGTGACGGCTTCCTCACCCAGGGCGGCGGCCAGGGTTTCCAGGCCCACCGGCCCGCCGCCGTACATCTCAATGATGGCCCGCAGCAAACTGCGGTCCAGCTCGTCCAGCCCCAGGGCGTCCACATCCATCCGGCGCAGGGCCATCAGGCAGACGTCCTGGTCGATGACGCCGTCCCCCAGCACGGTGGCAAAGTCCCGCACCCGCTTGAGGAAGCGGTTGGCCACGCGGGGGGTGCCCCGGCTGCGCTTGGCCAGCTCATAGGCACCCTCGGGGGTGATGGGCTGGTCCAGAATGCCGGCGCTGCGGCGGATGATCTTGGCCAGCTCGTCGGGGCTGTACAGCTCCAGCTTGAGCAGGACGCCGAACCGGTCCCGCAGGGGGCCGGTCAGCTGGCCGGCCCGGGTGGTGGCGCCCACCAGAGTGAAATGGGGCAGGTTGATCCGGATGCTCTGGGCGCTGGGGCCCTTGCCGATGATGATATCCAGGGCGTAGTCCTCCAGGGCCGGATACAGCACTTCCTCCACCTGGCGGGACAGCCGGTGGATCTCATCAATAAAGAGGACGTCCCCTTCCTGCAGGTTGGTGAGCAGGGCCGCCAGGTCTCCCGGCTTCTCGATGGCGGGGCCGCTGGTGATGCGGATCTGCACCCCCATCTCGTTGGCAATGATGCCGGCCAGGGTGGTTTTGCCCAGGCCCGGCGGGCCGTAGAGCAGCACATGGTCCATGGCCTCTCCCCGGCGGCGGGCGGCCTCCAGGTAGACTTTCAGGTTCTGCTTGACCTTTTCCTGTCCGATGTAGTCCTCCAGATGCTGGGGGCGGAGGTTGTTTTCCTCGCTGTCCGCCGCCGTCAGGCCGGGCTGCATCATTTTTGCGCCATAAAGTGCTTCGTCCTGCATGGATTATCTCCCCCCTGCCATGCCCCGCAGCGCCAGGCGGATGATCTCCTCCACCGGCAGCGCAGGATCAATCTTGGAAATGGCCAGGGCGGCCTCGCTCTGGCTGTAGCCCAGGGACACCAGCGCCGCAATGGCCTGGCTGCCGCTCTGGCCCGACGTGGTGGACGCCACGCCGGACAGGTCTTCCATGGTGGCCGACCCGGCAGCGCCCTTGGCCACCTTGTCTTTCAGTTCCAGCACAATCCGCTGGGCCAGCTTGGGGCCCACGCCGTTGGCGGCCTTGAAGGCCTTGTGGTCCCCTGCCGACACCGCCAGGTACACCCGGTCCGGCTCCATGACGCTCAGGATGGCCAGGCCCACCTTTGGGCCCACCCCCGACACGCCCGTCAGCAGTTTGAAGCAGTTCTGCTGTTCCTCGGTGGCAAAGCCATAGAGGCTGATGTCATTTTCGGTGACGTTCAGAACGGTATAGAGGGTGGCCTCCGACCCGGCTCCCGGCATGGCCGCCGCCACATTGGAGGGGCACTGGGCGCAATAGCCCACCCCGCCGCAGGAAATGACCACACTGTCCAGCGTTTTCTTGATGATTTTTCCGCTCAGGCAATAAATCATAGTGTATCCTCAAAACGATCTTTCCGGGCGGCTCAGATGGGCCCGATTCGCCGGGCCGACAGGCGGCTCAGCTGGTTGGCATGGGTATGGCAGAAGGTGATGGCCATGGCCAGCGCGTCGGCGGTGTCGTCGGGCTTGGGGATGGCGGGCAGATGCAGCAGGATGCGGGTCATCTCCTGCACCTGTTTTTTGACCGCCTTGCCGTAGCCGGTGACTGCCTGCTTGACCTGCATGGGGGTATACTCATACACCGGCAGGCCCGCCTGGGCCGCCGCCAGCAGAATCACCCCGCGGGCCTCGGCCACGCCGATGACGGTGGTCTGGTTGTGCTGGTAGAACAGTTTTTCGATGGCCAGCACCTCCGGCTGGGTGCGGTGAATCACATCGCAGACGCCCTCGTACACGTCCCGCAGCCGGCCTTCAAAGGGACGGCCTGCGTCGGTGGTGACGGCCCCGAAATCCACCGGCGCAAACCGGTTTCCTGTATATTCCACGACGCCCCAGCCCACAATCGCGTAGCCGGGGTCAATGCCCAAAACTCTCACCCTCTGCCTTCTGCCTGCCTTTCCCGTTCCGGCGCATTTTGACCGGAAGTTATACTGTTATAGTATAGCACAGCGGCGCGGGAATGGCAATTAAGGGCGCAGGACTCACAATTTTTTTATTTTTGTCTTTTTCCTCTTGCTTTTTCTTCTGAAATGTGCTATCATAACAAAGCCGCGACAAACGGCACAAAAGAAGAGTTGGACGGTTAGCTCAGCTGGTAGAGCATCTGCTTGACGTGCAGGAGGTCACAGGTTCGAGTCCTGTACCGTCCACCAAAAGCCCGGAACTTCGGTTCCGGGCTTTTTTCCGGCTTTTTCGAGAAAAAGCCTTGCAAAAAGCTTCACTGTGTACCATGAAGTTTCCGGGTCTCCGACGCTTCCGCGGGGCCGTTCCGCTCCGGCTCGTTCCCGGCGTTTGGGGCTGTGCCCCGGTACGATGCAAACTGCCTCATAGCCTGATTTTCTGACCCGCAGAAAAGCTGCATAAAATCAAAACTCCCCGCTTTCCTTTATGGGAACGGGGAGTTTTTATGATCCAGGCCCCACAACAAACAATGCGAGGGCCAGCTCGTGAGAGCCGGCCCTCGCAGAGGGACCCTATCTTTCGTGACGCAAAAGTTCTTTTGTTTTGGTGCGATCAACAACAGAAGGAATATTGGTTAGACATTCCCCTTTGTCGCCACATCGGATGGGTTATTTACCCGAACCTCAGGCGGTCTCTTGCCCGAGATTCCTTACATCACGCCCAGTCATGGTGCTACTGGGGTGTTATAAGTAAATTAGAATTTTTTAGGACTCATTAGCCCTTGGTAGCCTTGCTGGGAACGCGAGTCACAGTCAGAGCAACAACATAAGAAGTGCCGTTATCGCCAACCACCTTGGTAACTGCCATGGTGCCAGTGTACTTGAAGGTGTAGTAGTACTTGCTGCCATTCTCCTCGAAGTCCTTGTTGTTATAAGACACCAGCTCAGCAGCGGTCTGAGTGGCATTGATCTTATCATCATCAGAATCAGCAATCTTCAGATCATTAACTTCCTTAGCCAGAGCCTCAACAACAGCGGCATCGGTATACTTGCTGTAATCCACATCGTCCAACACAACAACACGAGTGATGCTGTTGTTCTCAGCCTTCTTGTACCATTCCTCGCTCTTAACATCATCAATCTTGTTGGCACACAGAACGCCTGCATCAACCAGAGTAGTATCGAACTTGGTCAGATCTTTGCGGTTGATTTCACCAATCTTCTCAGTACCAACGTACTGAACAGCCTTCTCCAGAGTGGTCTGCAGAGAAGAAGAAGCAGTGAAGGTAACCTTATCGGTGACTTTCTTATCCAGAGCAGCAATCACGGTAGTAGCGTTCACACCGGTAGCGGGCTCTTCGGGCTTAGTCTCGCCCTTGCCAGAGCAGCCAGCCAGCATGCTGATGGCCATGATGCCAGCGAGCATCAGAGAAGCAATTTTCTTGAGTTTCATTTGAATTTTTCCTCCTTAAATGGTGTAAAAGATAGAGACCCAAAACAGGTTCAAAGGAAGGTCCTTTCCTTTGTGTGCCTATAATACCATACCCCCCCGTGTCAAGACCCGATTTCAAGATTTTCCATTTTTGCTTAATTTTATATAGTTGGGAAAGGCCCATCTTGGATACAAGACGTTTTGGGGACGGGAAGGCCGGAGGAAATCTACCCAGATTTGACTGTGAAACGCAAAAATCCCCCATTCCGCCCTCACGGGCAGAATGGGGGATTTATGTTACTTATGGTTCAGGGGATTACTGGATGGGGCTTTTCCACTTGCGCATGACGCCCACCCCCAGGGCATGGGGGCCGGTGTGAACGGCAATGGTGGCGCCGATCTGCAGCATTTCCACATCGCACTCACTGGCGGGGTACTTGGCACGCAGGGCGGCCCGCAGCTGCATCCAGAAGCGGCGGCCTTCGTCCGCGTCATAGCCGTAGCCCACAAGGATGCGGTAGTCGTCGGGGTCGGCGTTCCGCTCGGCCAGGTAGCCCAGCAGCTGCTCGATGGCTTTTTCCATGCTCTTCTGCCGGCCGCGGGCCATGCCGCCCGAGAAGATCTCGCCGTCGGCAAAGTGGATCATGGGCTTGACGTTCAGCAGGTTGGCCGCACGGCCCGTCACCTTGCCGATTCGTCCGCCCTTGATGAGGTAGTCCAGATTGCCCACGGTGAAGAAGATCTGGTTGGTGGGGCGGGTGCCGTTGAGCCAGGTGAGGGTCTCGGCCAGGGTGCAGCCCGCAGCCCGCATGGCGGCTGCGTTTTCCACGGTGGCCGCCTCGCTGACAGTGGCTGCGCCGGTGTCCACCACCTCGATGACTGCATCGGGATAGTCCTCCAGCACCAGCTCACGGGCGTTGCGGGCGCTGCCCACACCGCCGCTCATCTTGCCGGTGAAGCACAGACAGAGCACATCGCGGCCCTCCTTGGCCTTCTCCCGAAAGACCCGCTCAAAGTCCTCCAGGGAGGGCAGGCTGGTCTTGGGCAGAATGTCGGGGCGGTCCACCATGAACTGGTAGAAATCCCGCACCGCCATTTCCTGGCCCTCTTTCAGATAGGTCTGGCCGTCAATGGACACGTAGAACGGCACCACGGTCAGCCCCAGCTGATGGATCATTTCCTGCGTCAGGTCGCAGGCGCTGTCTGTAATGATATCGAACATGGTTTTCTCCCCGTTTCTCAGGTACGATGGATGTAAGCCTCCCGCTCAGCGCCCACCGAAATATAGGTGATCTTGCAGCCCACGGCCTTTTCCAGATAGAGGATATAGTTCTGTGCCTCAGCGGGCAGGTCCTCCCAGCGGCGGGCGGCGGTGATGTCGCAGTGCCAGCCGGGCAGGTACTCCACCACCGGCTTGGCGGTGTCCAGAGCCTTGCCCATGGGGAACCGGGTGGTGGTGGTGCCGTCTTCCAGAGTATAGGCGGTCACCACGGGCACCTTCTCCATATAGTCCAGCACGTCCAGCAGGGTCAGAGCCACTTCGTCGCAGCCCTGGCAGGACACGCCGTACCGGCTGGCCACCAGGTCGATGGGGCCGACGCGGCGGGGACGGCCGGTGGCTGCGCCATACTCGTGGCCGGCCTCCCGCAGGAAGTGCTTTTCCTCCTCGGTCATGGCCAGCTCGGCGGTGAAGGGGCCGTCGCCCACGCAGGACGAATAGGCCTTCATGATGCCCACCGAGTGGTCCAGCTTCCGGCCCGGGATGCCTGCGCCGATGGGGGCGTAAGCGCCGATGACGTTGGAAGAGGTGGTGTAGGGGTAAATGCCGAAGTCCACATCCCGCAGAGCGCCCAGCTGAGCCTCAAACAGGATCTTCTTGCCGGCCTGGTCGGCCTCGTCCAGGTAAGCGCCGGCGTCGCAGATGTAGTCCTTGAAGATGGCGGCGTACTTCTCCAGCCAGGCCCACATCTCATCCACGCTGATGGGCTCGGCGTTGTAGCTGCCCTCCATCACCAGGTTTTTGGATTCCACCATGGTTGTCAGGCGCTTGCGGACCGAGTCGTCCAGATGGAGCAGATCCCCCATGCGCAGGGTCTTCTTCATATATTTGTCGCCGTACACATAGGCGATGCCCCGCTTGGTGGAGCCGAACTGTGCGCCGGTCTTGGACAGGCGGGCTTCCTCCAGGCCGTCCTGCAGGACGTGGTAGGGCATGGTGATGGTGGCGCGGTCCGAAATCTTCAGGTTCTCGGGGGAGACGGTAATCCCCTGCTCGCGCAGGCTGGCGATTTCACCATCCAGATGATGCGGGTCGATGACCATGCCATTGCCCATGACGCAGACAATGTTGGGCCGCAGAATGCCCGAGGGCAGCAGGTTCAGGACGAACTTGCCCCGCTCATTTTTGACGGTGTGGCCGGCGTTGTTGCCGCCCTGGTAGCGGACCACGATGTCGTAGTCCTGGCTCAGCAGGTCGACCATGCGGCCTTTGCCCTCGTCGCCCCAGTTGATCCCTGTGATTGCAGTAAGCATAATTGATGACCTCTTTACTGAACTGAAGAACAGCCTTTTCCGTGCACCTTGCCCGGGATACGCTGCCCTGGATCCGGACCGCCTGTCCGGGGTTTCCTCCCCCGGCCTGTGCCGGCGTCCGCCCGCACATTTCTATTATACCATGTATTGCCGTCCAAACAAGTCCCAAATCCGATGGAAACGGTTTTGTTTCGTCCAAAACCTTCAGCTCTTGGGCTGTTTGGGCTTGGGGCTGCGGGCCAGGCGATGACGGGTGCCGTCCGGCTCCTGGATCACGGTGTGGTCCAGCTGATCCCGGAAGGACCGGCGCACCTCCTCCAGATACTCCTGCCGGAGGGCCTGCTGTTCGGCCTTTTCGGCGGGGGTCAGGCCCTCGGGGGTTTTGCTCTTGCGGGCCAGCTCGTTGATGCGGGCGATTTTTTCCTGTGTCATGGTGTTCTCCTTTTGCGCTGGACCAGCGCTTGTGCTATACTCTGCTGTGAGAGGTGATACTATGCCGAATGTTCCCAACTATTCCCGGGAAATGGACGCCGTGCTCCGCGGCCTCAACGGCCGGCGGCCCCGGCTGCTGCTTCACGCCTGCTGCGGGCCCTGTTCCAGCGCGGTATTGGAGCAGCTGTCCCAGTATTTTGAGATAACCATTCTGTACTATAACCCCAACATCTGGCCGGCAGAGGAATACCACCGCCGGGAGGAGGAGCTGGAGCGGTTTGTGGCCCAGGCGCACCCCCTGGGTGTGACGGTGGTGGAGGACCGGTACGATCCCCAGGAGTTCTACGACGCCGCCCGGGGCCTGGAAGACGAGCCCGAACGGGGCCAGCGGTGCACCGCCTGCTACCGGCTGCGGATGCGCCGGGCCGCCCAGTACGCCGCCGAACACGGCTTCGACTGGTTTACCACCACCCTGTCCATCAGCCCCCACAAGGACGCCGTCCGCATCAACCAGATCGGCCAGGAGCTGGCCGCCGAGTTCGGCGTCCCTCACCTGCCCTCGGATTTCAAGAAGAAAAACGGGTATCTCCGTTCCCTCCAGCTGTCGGCGGAGTACGGGCTGTACCGGCAGGACTACTGTGGCTGTGTGTTCAGCGCCCGGCCCCGCGGCCAGGAAGAGGGCTGAGCGCTCAGACTGCTTCCTCCTCGGGCAGGCGGGCCACCAGAACCGCAAAGGCCAGCATGTCCAGGCAGGGCACAATGTTGGAGGCCATGCCTGCGGTCAGGCTCACCGCCTCGGCCACCATGCCAATGATCCAGGGCATGACGATGGCGCCCAGGCTGGCCGCCGGCAGCAGAATGGCGATGCTGGTGACCGAGGTCATCCGGCCGGCGGCTGCCACCGCGGTGGGGTTCATGCCCGCCATGGCGAAGGCGAACAGGAACAGCAGGACGATGGCCGGGGTCTGGCTGCGGGCCAGCATCAGGCCGATGTAGGCCACCAGGCAGCCTGCGCCCATCCCCACCATGGCGCGGCGGGGATTCTTAAAGGGAAAGACAAAGGCGATCAGCAGCCGCCCGATCAGGGTGGCGCCCCACATGACGGTGACGGTGTAGGTGCTGAGCATCCCCGCAATGATGCCGCTGTCCTTGAAATAGGTGACCATCCAGCCGGTGACGCTGGTTTCGGTGGCGTTCTGGCAGAAGATCAGGCCGGTGAGCAGCCAGAAACGGCGGCTGCGCAAAAAGCTCCAGTCGATCTTTCCCCCGGCCTTTTTGCCGCCCTGACCCATGGGGGTGAGGGCAAAGGCCAGCCACAGGGCTGCGCCCAGCAGGGCCAGCAGGAACAGCGGGGCTTTGGCCCCGGCCCGGCCGGCCGCCGCAATCACAAAGGGACACAGCAGCGCGCCGCAGGCATAGCAGCTGTGCATCAGGTTCATGCCCCGGGTCCGGTCAGGACTGCTGTCCCCCACCAGGATGGTGCAGGTGTTGATAACCTGGCCCTTGGCGGCGCCCACCAGGAAAAAGCCCAGGCCCAGCAGAGCCACCGCCCCGGTAAAGCCCATCAGGCTGTAGCCCACCAGGTATCCCAGGGACAGCAGCAGGACGCTGCGCTTCATGCCGCCCAGCATCCCGGGCAGAATCCCCGACAGAAAGCCCGCCACCAGGTTGCCAATGTTCATCAGGCTCAGCAGGGTGCCGGTGATGCCGTAGGCGAAGCCGTACTGCTCCTGCAGCAGGCTCACCACCACGCCGCTGGAGATGGCGCAGATCCCGCTGAAGAAAAAGGCCGTAAATCCCGCGTTCCGCCGCCGGGCCAAGATCTGTTGTTCATCCATACCGTTTCTTCCTCACTGAAAAGCCCCCGCAAGGGCCGGCATGGCCGGGTGTCCTGCGGGGGTGTTGTTGTTTGTATCGAGCCCGGAGACCGTCTTAGCCGTTCTTCTTGAGCGGGTAGGTGATGATCTTCTTGGGGCACTTGGCGACACAGGTGCCGCAGCCGGTGCACTTGTCGTAGTCGATGCGGGCCAGGTTGTCGGTGACGTGGATGGCGTCCGACGGGCAGTTGCGCTGGCACATGCCGCAGGCGATGCAGGCGGTGGCGCAGGCTTTCATGGCCACCGGGCCGCGGTCGCAGTTGGAGCACATGACCACCGGCTTCTCGGGGCCGGCCGTCTGGATCATGATGACGTGCTTGGGGCAGACGGCAGCGCAGGCGCCGCAGCCGGTGCACTTGTCCTGATCCACCACAGCCACACCGTTGACGATGTGGATGGCGTCGAACTTACAGGCCTTGACGCAGTCGCCCAGGCCGGTGCAGGCAAAGGAGCAGTCCTTGGGACCGCCGTACAGGGCAGCGGCAGCGGCGCAGCTCTGAATACCCTTGTACTCATAGCTGGGCTTGCAGTTGTCCTTGTTGCCCTGGCACTGAACCACGGCCTTCTTGGCCACGGCAGACACCTGGGCGCCCATGATCTTGCCGATTTCGGCGGCAGCCTTGGGGCCGCCGGGAGCGCACTTGTCGCAGAGCTCGCCGTCCATGACGATGGCCTTGGCGTAGTCGGCGCAGCCCGCGTAGCCGCAGCCGCCGCAGTTGGCGCCGGCCAGGCAGCCCGTCACCTGCTCGATGCGGGGATCTTCCTCCACTGCCATAAACTTGGATGCGGCCACCAGAATGATGGCGCCCAGGGCACCCACGACGGTACAGAGGACAACAGCCAATACGATACTCATATCCCGTTTCCTCCTCCCTTACAGTGTGACGTTAAACAGGTTCTCGACGATGCCGCCAAAGCCCATGAAGGACAGGCTGGTGATCGCCGCGGCGACCAGGGTGATGGGCAGGCCCTTCATGGGGCCGGGCGCGTCGCAGACTTCCACCCGCTTGCGCACGCAGCTGAACATACACATGGCCAGCATGAAGCCGACGCCCGCGCCCACGGCGCAGACCAGCGACTCGATGTAGGCCCAGCCGAAGCCCAGGGCAGCCACATCCGCGCCGTAGTCGTCCACGACCAGGATGGCCACGCCCAGCACGCAGCAGTTGGTGGTGATCAGGGGCAGGTAGACGCCCAGGGCGTTGTACAGCGAGACCATATACTTTTTCAGGAAGATCTCGATGAACTGCACCAGCACCGCGATGACCAGAATGAACACGATGGTTTGCAGATAACCCAGCCCGGCCGGGTCAAGGACATAGATCTGGATGGGGAAGGTGACGGCCGTCGCCATGAACATGACGAAGATGACCGCGCCCGACATACCCAGCGAGGAGTCCAGCTTTTTGGACACGCCCAGGAACGGGCAGATGCCAAGGAACTTCACCAGCACGTAGTTGTTGACCAGGATCATGCTGAAGAAGATAGCCGCAAGTTTAACGATCATTTGTTATCCTCTCCTTCCTGCAGATCCTTCATGGGCTGGCAGCCGATCTTGCGCTCGATGCGGGCGTCCAGCTTGCCCTCCACCCAGATGCACAGGCCCATCAGCAGGCCAAAGCAGAGGAAGGCGCCGGGAGCCTGGGTCATGATGCCGATGGTGACAAAGCCTTCGGGCATGACCTGGAAGCCCAGCCAGGTGCCGTTGCCCAGGATCTCGCGGATGGTGGACATGAGCAGCAGCGTCAGGGTGTAGCCGATGCCCATGCCGATACCGTCGATGGCCGAGTCAACGACGGTGTTCTTGCAGGCGAACATCTCGGCGCGGCCCAGAATGATGCAGTTGACGACGATCAGGGGGATGAACACGCCCATGGCGTCGTACAGGCTCTGGGTGAAAGCCTGCATCACCATCTGGACGATGGTGACGAAGCTGGCGATGATGACGATGTAGCAGGGCAGGTGGACCTTGGCGGGGATGATGTTGCGCAGCATGGCGATGATCACGTTGGACAGCACCAGCACGAAGGTGAACGCCGCGCCCATGCCGAAGGCGTTCGAGACCGAGGTGGTCAGCGCCAGGGTGGAGCAGGTGCCCAGCACCAGGCGGAGGACCGGGTTCTCCTTGATGATACCATTGGTAAGGATGCTTACCTTGGAGACTTTTTCTTGTGCCATTGTATTGATTCAGCCTCCTTTATGCGAGCTCGTTGTAGCAGTTGATGCAGTCGTTGATGGCTGCGAAGAGGGCGTCGGTGGAGTAGGTCGCGCCGGTCACGGCATCGTAGCCCTGACCCTTGGCGATGTTCTCGCCGGCGGTCAGCCCGTCGAACTGGGCCAGATAGTCGGGCAGCGCCACATTGGTGCCGATGCCGCTGGTCTGGCTCGAAGCGTCCACGTGGATGCCGGTCATGGTGCCGGTGGTGTCAAAGCCGACGATGACATTGACCATGCCGCCGTTGTAGCCGCTCTCGGACGCCTGCATGGCGATGGAGCCGTCGGGGGCGCGGACGGCGCCGGTGATGCCGGCGGTGGTGTAGTCGGTGATCTCTTCCAGCTCGGCAGCGTCGGAAACGGTGGGCAGCACCTCCACGTAGGCCACCAGGGTGGCGGCCTTCTGGTTGGCCTCGATGACCGGCGCGGTGACCGAGTTGACCAGGGCCAGCAGGAGGCTGGCCACCAGGGAGCTGAGGGTCAGCACCAGGATCGGTTTGATGGTTCTCTCCCAGTTAGAAGATTTCGTCATTTGGAAGCGCCCTCCTTTCCTGCCTTTTTGCCCGGCTTGACATAGCCGTAGGGGACCTGGCGGGTGGCGTCATTGATGAAGGGCACCCACAGGTTCATGAACAGCAGCGCGAAGGAGACGCCCTCGGTGTAGCTGCCCCAGTAGCGGATGGCAAATGTAACAACGCCCAGGCAGATGCCGTACAGCAGCTTGCCCTTCAGGGTAAAGGGGCTGGTGACATAGTCGGTGGCCATAAAGACGGCGCCGAACAGCAGACCGCCGGACAGGACCTCCACCAGGCTCTCATGGACGCTGCCGGTGGCGATCATATAGAAGACAAAGACGCTGCCCACATAGGTCAGAGGGATGGAGGGGCTGATGGTCTTGGTGACCACCAGGTAGACAAAGCCCAGCAGGATGGCCAGGGCGCAGGTCTCGCCCAGGACGCCGCCATGGATGCCCATGAACAGGTCCAGCAGGTTCAGACGGCCGGGATCAGCCACCTGCAGCGGGGTTGCGCTGGCCAGCTGGTCCACCGCAGCGTCGGGGAACACCCAGGCGTTCATCTCGTTGGTGAAGCTGAGGAACAGGACAATGCGGCCCACCAGGGCGGGGTTGGCAAAGTTCATGCCGATGCCGCCGAACAGCTGCTTGGTGATGAGGATGGCTGCCACAGCGCCCACGGCCACCTGGCCCAGGGGCATATTGACAGGCACGTTCATGGCCAGGATGATGCCGGTAACCACGGCGGACAGATCGCCGACGGGGGTGGGCTTTTTGAGCAGCTTGCAGTACAGCCACTCCAGGGCCACGCAGATCACCACCGAGAAGGCGGTGACCAGCAGAGCCCGCAGGCCAAAGATGACCGCCGAAGCGACCACCACCGGGCACAGGGCGACGATGACGTTGGCCATCAGGCCCCGGGTGGTCTCATCCGACCGGACGTGCGGGGAGGCCGAAACAATAAGCTTGGTGTCCATGATTACTTATTGCCTCCTTTTTTGATTTGATCGAGGTAGTAGGCCTTGGCCAGACCCATCATCTGGGTGCAGGGGCGCTTGGCCGGGCACACGAAGGTGCAGGAGCCGCAGTTGAAGCAGTAGTCCACGTGCAGCTTGCCCAGCTCCTCCACGTCGCGGGCGGCGTAAGCTCCATTGACTTCCACCGGGGCCAGGCCCATGGGGCAGTACTCAATGCAGCGGCCGCAGCGGATGCAGGGCTCGGCAGCGGGCGGCGTGGCGGCGGCCTTGCTCAGCAGGATCAGGCCCGAGCAGGTCTTGGTGGTGGGATAGCTCAGATCCTCCACGGCGGGGCCCATCATGGCGCCGCCTGCCACCACCTTGCCCAGGGTGACGTCCGGCTTGAGGCCGGCTGCGTTGACGATATCCTGGTAGGATGCGCCCACCGGGACAATCATGTTCTGGGGCTGGGCGCAGGCGTCGCCGTCCACGGTGACCACCCGCTCCACCACCGGCATACCGGTGGCCAGGTACTTGCCCAGCATGCTGACCGAGGTCACGTTCATGACGATGGCGCCGGCGTCGGCGGGCAGGCCGCCGTGGGGCACTTCGCGGCCCAGGCACTTCTCGATCAGGATCAGCTCTGCGCCGGTGCCGTAGACACTGGGCAGCGGCTTGACGTCGATGTTGGCGATGTCCTTGGTCTTCTGGCACAGCAGGTCGATGCACTCGGGCTTATTCTTCTCGATGCCGATGATACAGCGCGGAATGCCAGTGTACTGGAGCACTGCCTGGATGCCGCGGACGATGTCGTCCGGGCAGGTGAGCATCTCCTGGGTGTCGCTGGTCAGCCAGACCTCGCACTCCGAGGCATTGATCAGCAGGGTATCCACCGGGCTCTTGGGCTGGAGCTTGACGTCGGTCGGGAAACCGGCGCCGCCCAGGCCCACCAGGCCGCTGGCCCGCACGGCTGCCAGGAAGCTGGCCTTGTCGGTGACGACAGGCGGCTGGACCGACGGGTCCACCGTCTGCTTGCCGTCGGTCTCGATGACCACCGAATCACACAGCTTGCCGTTGGACAGGCGGTAGGGCTCCACCGCTTTGACCGTGCCCGAAACGCTGGAGTGGATGTTGGCCGACACAAAACCGCCGGCCTCACCGATCAGCGTGCCAACACAGACCGCATCGCCCTTCTTGACCGTGGCTTTCGCCGGGGCGCCGATATGCTGGCTCATCAGGATGCGCACCTGCGCGGGCAGGGGCATCGGGACAGGCTTGCTTGCAGCGGTTGCTTTGTCATGCGGCGTATGCGCGCCAAGCGCCGCACGTTTCAGCTTGTTCAACATGAACTATACAATCCCCCATTCTGCTTATTGCCGCAGGGCCCTGTCCCAAAAGGGCGCAGTTGTCCCGCGGCTGCTGCTTGACATATTTTTATTGTATCATTTCCCCGGTTTAAGTCAACGCCCAACTGGTCAGAAATTTGATGAAAGAGAAATTTTTTCGCTGTTCGCAGCATTCTGCACGGATATTCCGCATGAATTTTGGTCAATTTTCTCTTTTTCACCCGGCGGCGATTTCCTGATTCTTCCGGCGGTCCGGGTTTGCCAACCGCCGCCGAGTATGCTATACTATAACTATCTTACACCACGCTCCGTGAGGAACGCAGGGCGGGCCGATTTTGCCGCCGCCCGCCTACCACCATAAGGAGGTCCAGACATGAAAGTTCTCAAAGCAATGCTCGTTTTCTTCACTGCTCTTGCCGTCGCAGCAACGGCGCTGCTGCTCTTCTGCCAGGCCAAAAATGCTCCCCACTATATCCGCATCTACGGCGGCGAGGATGAAAACTGACAAAAAATGCACCAAGGGCCTGCTGCGGCAAAGCGGCAGGCCCTTTTCTTGTTTTTCCGGCGCCGCCCTCCCCTGCGGCCATGCGTGATTCAATAGCGTTCCAGCCGCAGGACGGCGGCGGTGATATCGTCGGTACGGCTGTCCTGGCTGGCCCGGGTCCGGGCGGTCTCCACCAGCGTCTGGGCGATCTGTTCGGGGCTGTCCCCTGCAGCCGCCGACAGTTCCAGCTGTTTCAGCACCCAGCCCGGGCCGTCCACCAGCAGGCCGTCCGACACCAGCACCGCCACGTCTCCGGCCGCCAGCCGCACCATCCGGCTCTGGCCGTTGACGCCGCCCAGCACCCCCACCGGGAGGCCCGCCTCCCCTACCGTCCGGGCCTGGCCCTCATGGACAATGAAGCCGGGGGCCGCTCCGGCCTTGAAGATCCGGGCGGTGCCGGTGTAGAGATCCACGCTCAGCAAATCCAGGGTGGCCCCGCTCTCCTCTTCGCTCTTGAGGGCCAGGGCCACATTCACCAGGCGGGCCGCCAGCTCGGCGGTGAACCCCGCCCGCAGCAGCCGTCCCGTCAGGTCGGCAGCCAGATTCCCGTCCACGGCGGCGGGGCGCCCGGTGCCCATTCCGTCGCAGAGGATCATCTGGGCCGCGGTGGGGCTGCAAAACTGCTGCACGGCGTCCCCCGACACGTCCCCCTGGGCGGCGGCCCCCGCCCAGCCGAACACCGCCCGCAGCAGGGGCTTTTCGGTAAAGAGAAGGGTGGTGACCCCCTTGCAGCTCAACTTCTGGGGTGTCTCAAAGCTGCGGCGGCAGAGTTTGCCCACCTCCCCCGCCAGAGCGGACAGTTCTCCCTGACTGAACCGGGCCCGGGGCAGGGTCACCGCCGCCCGGGTGCGGCCCAGATCGTCCAGGGTGACGGCACATTCCAGGGGCGGCATCCCCAGCGAGGAGAAAAACGCCGCCACCCGGCCTGATTTATAGGGCTCGGGGCTGCCCGGGCTGCCTATCTGATCTCCCAGGGCGCTGAGGGCCTGGGCCACGGCGCTGTATTGTTCGGTGAGGGCCGTCCGCATGGCCTCGGCATGGACCCGGGCCTCCTGCCGGCTCTTGTAGAGGGCAAAGGAACGGGTCACCGTCCCCGACAGGGCCGCCGGATGGACGCACCGGGCCAGCTGGCCCGGCAGGTCCTGGGCCTCCACCTGTTGTTTTTCTTCCAGGATGGGCCGCAGCGCCTCAAAGCCCTCCATGGTGACGGTATATTCCTCCTTCCAGCAGGCCTCCTTCCGGCCGCAGTTGGCACAGAGGGCGTCATGGGTGTTGTCCACCACCCACCGCCAGCCCTCCTGGCGGCGGGGCAATCCTTCATAGACCCGGTTGACGGTGTCCGCCAGGGAGGACAGGCTCTCGGCGGCCGCGTTCAGACGGGTGGCTGCCGCCGACAGCTGGGGCCCTTCGGCCCGCTCGGCGGGGTCGTGGGCCAGACTGGGGTCCCGCATCAGAAGCCGCCGGGGCAGGACCAGACAGGCCCCGGCCCCCGCTCCCAGGGCCGCCAGATATCCAAAGGCCATTCCGGGCGGCTGGACCGCCAGAATGCCCAACAGCGCCCCGCCCCCATAAAAGGCCATACAGACCAGTTTGTCCCCCTGGGCCAGCAGGCCCAGAGCGGTACCGCAGCACAGGCCCACCGCGCTGCAGGCCAGGGCGCTGTCGGCGCAGACCAGACCGGCGGCCGCTACCGCCGCGCTGCTGAGAGCGGGCTGGATTTTTCCACGGCAGGCCAGCACCAATGTGTAAAACATGGCGGCAGCCAGCCCCAGATTCACCGCTCCCAGACTGAGAGGGCCCAGGGCCGCTGCCCCGCACAGCACCAGCATCAGCCGGCCTGCCCCCGGTTTTTCGGCGGGCCACCGCCGCAGGATGAAGCCAATCCCGGCGGCCAGCACCGCCTCCGCCCCCGAGAACAGCAGCCCGTCCCCGCCGATGTACATTCGGAAACAGAAGGCGCTGCCCAGCAACAGCACGCATCCCGCCGCGGCCGCCGGCAGATACCGCCGGGGCCAGAGCCACCGGGCCACCACGGCGCCGCCCACCGCACAGATGAGGCAAACCGTCCGCACCCCCTGTCCCCGCAGCAGCAGGGCCAGCACCGCCCCGGCCCCGCAGGCCGCAAAGCAGTCCTCCCCCAGGCCCAGCACCAGGCCCAGGGCAAAGGGGTTCAACTGCCCATACAGCATGGCCCAGCCCCCGGCCAGCCCCGCCAGCAGCCCATAGATCTGCCGCAGCACCGCCCCAATCTGTCCGCGGCGCGCCAGCGCTGCCCCGTCCTGTTCCCGCACCGGCAGCGGCGTGCTGGCCGGACCAAAACCCACAAAACTCTTTTCCATATGTAACGCCCCCTGTAAAAATCATGCATTCCAAAGCTGCTCTGTGCATATACTCTAACAGGGCCGCGCCGCGCTTTTTGCCGCATCTGGCAACAATGACCCAAACAGGCAAAAGAATATAAAAAGGTCCCTGCACCGCCGTTTTGGGCCATGCAGGGACCTTTTTGGTTTGGATTTTTTCTCTTGTCCGGCTTTGAGCGGTTATTCGTCCGCCTTCGCCTGCAGACGCTGGATGGCCAGACGCAGGCGCTCCACCGTCTTTTCCCGGCCCATCATGCAGGCCAGGTCCACGCCGCCGCCCGGGGTCCGCTGTTTGCCCGACAGGGCGATGCCCAGGGGGTACAGCAGCCAGCCGTTCTTCTTCTCCATCCGCTCGGCCAGGGCCTTGCAGGCGTCAAACAGGCCGTCGCGGTCGTTGTAGTCGGTGCCTTCGTCCGACAGCAGCAGTTCCAGAGCGGTCAGGGCTTCCAGAGCCGAGGCCGGGGTGGTCTTCTGCTTCTTGTTGGTGTACAGGCTCAGGTCATAGTCGGGCAGGGCGTCGAAGAAGTCCACCTGCTCGGGGATATCGCTGAGCATCTCGCACCGGGGCTGCAGGTTGGCGCATAGCAGCTCCTTGTTCACCGGGCAGTGCACCGCGCTGTCGATCCAGGAGTCGGCCTTGGCCCGGAACTCCTCGGGGCTCAGGCGGCGGATATATTCGGCGTTGATAGCCCGCAGCTTGAGGGGGTCAAAGATGGCCGGAGACTTGGAAATGCCGGCGGGGTCCCAGATCTTGACCAGCTCGGGCAGGGTGAAGATCTCCTGCTCGGCGTATTCGCCCTTGGGGCTCCAGCCCAGCAGACAGATATAGTTCAGGATGGCCTGGGGCAGGCAGCCCTTGGCGATCAGGTCCTGATAGCTGGCGTCGCCGTTGCGCTTGGACAGCTTGTTCTGGGCGTCCTTCATCACCGGCGGGCAGTGGATGTAGGCGGGAATCTCCCAGCCGAAGGCCTCATACAGCAGGTTATACTTGGGGGTGGAGGACAGGTACTCGCTGCCGCGGATGACGTGGGTAATGCCCATCAGGTGGTCGTCCACCACGTTGGCGAAGTTGTAGGTGGGCATGCCGTCGCTCTTGATGAGGATCTGGTCGTCCATCTCGCAGTTGTTCACCTCGATGTGGCCGTAGACCAGGTCGTCAAAGCCGGTGACGCCGGTGCGGGGGATCTTCTGACGGATGACATAGGGCTCTCCGGCGGCCAGACGGGCCCGCACTTCCTCGGCGGGCAGGTCGCGGCAGCAGCCGTCGTAATGGGTCATCTCGCCCCGGGCCCGCTGCTCGGCGTGGAGGGCGTCCAGACGCTCGTTGGTGCAGAAGCAGTAATAAGCTTTGCCGTCGGCCACCAGCTGTTCGGCGTACTGCTTGAACAGGCCCATCCGCTCGCTCTGGACATAGGGACCCACCGGGCCGCCCACGTCGGGGCCTTCGTCCCACAGCAGGCCCGCCTCACGGCAGGTATTGTAAATCACATCCACGGCACCGTCCACATAGCGCTCCTGGTCGGTGTCCTCAATCCGCAGGATGAAGGTGCCGTCGGTGTGCTTGGCGGTCAGGTAGGCGTACAGAGCAGTGCGCAGATTGCCCACATGCATATACCCGGTGGGTGAAGGGGCAAAACGGGTGCGTACTTTCTTTTCCATGACGATTTCTCCTCTATCATAAAACTGCAAAAAACAGCGTCCTCACAAAAAGACAGTCTTAGTTTACCCGCTTGCAGGGCGTTTGTCAATCGCTGGCAGAGGCTTTCCTATTTTATAATGCTTTCCACTTGACAAATGGCATACATCTGAATACAATAGCATCTGTGAGCCGCATCGGCGCGGCGACGGCATGCGCCGGACGCAGCTTTTTACGCTGACCCCAAACCCCGGTATCCTGCGTGGATGCCGGGTTTTTTGCGGCGGTGGCTCACCGGCCGGACAGGCTCTGCCCGGCCCGACACAAAGAAGGGTTTTTGGGAAAAAGGAGATTCAACCACATGAAAAAGAACAAGATTTTGGCTCTCTGCCTGGCTGTGCTGATGGCAGCCGGCCTGGCAGGCTGCGGCAGTTCCGCAGGCGCATCCGACGTGCCCGACGGCGACGGTGATCCCACCACTCTGACGGTGGCCATGGAGTGCGCTTACGCCCCCTACAACTGGACCCAGAGCGACGACGCCAACGGCGCCGTTCAGATCCGCGATTCCAGCGACTACGCCTATGGCTACGACGTCATGATGGCCAAGAAGATCGCTGAGGCCCTGGGCCAGGACATCAAGATTGTCAAGCTGGACTGGGACAGCCTGATTCCCGCCGTCATGAGCGGTGACGTGGACTGCGTCATCGCCGGCCAGTCCATCACCAGCGAGCGCGCCCAGAAGGTGGACTTCACCGAGCCCTACTACTACGCCTCCATCGTCACCCTGACCAAGAAGGACAGCGCATACGCCTCCGCCACCTGCGTGGATGACCTGGCCAACGCCGTCTGCACCAGCCAGCTGGGCACCATCTGGTACGACATCTGCCTGCCCCAGATCCCCGGCGCAGAGATTCTGCCCGCGCAGGAGACCGCTCCCTCCATGCTGGTGGCCCTGAACAGCGGCGCCTGCGACATCGTGGTCACCGACCGTCCCACCGCACAGGCTGCCCTGGTGGCCTATCCCGACTTCACCCTGCTGGACTTCGGCGGCGGCGAGGGCGACTTTGAGGTCAGCGAGGAAGAGATCAACATCGGCATCTCCCTGAAGAAGGGCAACACCGCCCTCAAGGACGCCATCAACGAGGTGCTGTCCACCATGACTGAGGACGATTACAACGCCATGATGGATGAGGCCATCAAGGCCCAGCCCCTGAGCAACCAGTAAACCCACACAACCACACAGTTTTCGTGCCCCGGCCGGGTGTTCTGCCTGGCCGGGGCCGCGGCTGTCTCTGGCTTTTGGCCGGACGTGCAAAGGAGTTTCCCCATGTACACATTTATCAACGAGTGTGCCTCCATCCTGCAGCAGTATGGCATGTCCTACCTGCGGGGCGCAGGCACCACCCTGCTGCTGGCCCTGGTGGGCACCCTGATCGGCTGCCTCATCGGCTTTGCCGTGGGCACCCTCCAGACCATCCCCATTGATCCCAACCGGGACCCGCTGTACAAGCGGATTCCCCTGCGGCTGCTGCGGATTGTGCTGCGGTGCTATGTGGAACTGTTCCGCGGCACCCCCATGATGATCCAGGCGGTTTTCATCTACTACGGCATGATGCAGATTTTCAACGTCCACATGGAGATGTGGACGGCCGGTTTCCTGATTGTCTCCATCAACACCGGCGCCTACATGGCCGAGACGGTCCGCGGCGGCATCGTGTCCATTGACCCCGGCCAGACCGAGGGCGCCATGGCCATCGGCATGACCCACTGGCAGACCATGCTTCACGTCATCATGCCCCAGGCTCTGCGGAACATTGTGCCCCAGATCGGCAACAACTTCATCATCAACATCAAGGATACCTCGGTGCTGTCGGTCATCTCCATCACCGACCTGTTCTTTGTCCACAAGAGCGTGGTGGGCGCCCTGTACACTTATTTTGAGAGCGCCACCATCGTGATGCTGATTTACCTGACCATGACCCTGGTGTCCAGCTATCTGCTGCGGCTGTGGGAGAAGAAGCTGGACGGGCCCCAGAACTACGACCTGAACACCACCGACACCCTGGCCTACACCAGCGGGATGTACAACGCCCCCGAGCCCAACCATGCGTCCCAGAATCTTGACATGAAGGAGGGTGCAAGCCATGTCTGAGCCCATCATTGAGGTCCGCCACCTGTCCAAGAGCTTTGGCACCCACGTAGTGCTGCGGGACGTGGATTTCACCGTCAAGCCCGGCGACGTCACCTGCGTCATCGGCGCATCGGGCAGCGGCAAGTCCACCCTGCTGCGCTGCATCAACCTGCTGGAGACGCCCACCAGCGGCTCCATCCTGTTCCACGGCCAGGACATCACCGACAAGCGGTTTGATCCCTGCGGATACCGCGCCCGTGTGGGGATGGTGTTCCAGAGCTTCAACCTGTTCAACAACATGACGGTTCTGGACAACTGCACCGCCGGCCTGCGGTACGTCCTGCATCAGGACAAGGAGACCGCACGCCGCACCGCCCTGTCCAACCTGGAAAAGGTGGGCATGGCGCCCTACATCAATGCCCGGCCCCGGCAGCTGTCGGGCGGACAGAAGCAGCGCGTCGCCATTGCCCGGGCCCTGTCCATGCAGCCGGAAGTCCTGCTGTTTGACGAGCCCACCAGCGCCCTTGACCCCCAGATGGTGGGTGAGGTTCTGTCGGTCATGCGGAAACTGGCCGCCGACGGTCTGACCATGATTGTGGTCACCCACGAGATGGCCTTTGCCCGGGATGTTTCCAGCCACGTGGTCTACATGGCCGACGGCGTTATTGCCGAGGAAGGCACGCCCCAGGAGATCTTTGATCATCCCCAGAACCCCAAAACCACCGAGTTCCTCACCCGCTTCCTCTCCCGCTAACTTACTTTTCTGGAAGAAAAGTAAGCAAAAGACTTTCACTGGGTACCATCAACTTTCCGGATCTCCGGCAGTTCCGCGGCGCCTTTACGCTCTGGCTCGTTCCCAGCGTTTGCGCCTGCGGCGCGGTACGATGCAAACTTATCGAAAAAGCACGCAAGAACTCCTTCCTCGCCCCTTTGGGGGCGGGGATTTTTTATTTGGCCTGCAAAATCGCCGCCCCCATGCCCTGGCCTGCCGCTGCCGGATTTTGGCTCGCTCATTTTCCACCACAAAGGGTAGCGCTGCAGCACAACATCGTAAGCGCTCCATAATCCCCCGTGAGGGATAAAGAAAAGAGCTCCCATAAGGAGCTCAAATCGGTTAAAATTATTTGAGTTTGCAATACTCGGGAAGGCTTTCAGCCCAGGGGAGCAG
>NZ_NFHK01000049.1:0-18839 GCF_002161315.1 Faecalibacterium sp. An77 | reverse complement strand
AGCTTTGGCCCGGCGCGTCCAGTGGACGAAACAGCCGGGCCGAAGCTGGCGCAGCGCTCCGGTTTTTGCAAGCGCCCTCCGTGGCGCGCCGCAAAAATCGGCTAAGCGCAAGAGGACTGACCCCTGGACCCAGACAGGGAAGTCGCGTCGTTCAAAAGCCTAAAAAAACACGACGGCCTTGGCCCGTTAAAACTTTGAGCGCTTACAAAAGACGGCCCGGTTTTTTCTTAACGGCTTTTGCCCGCCGCTCCGATTGAGACCACATGCCCGCCTCAGCGGGCTGGCGGTTCAGTGGGTCTTTTGGTGTTGTGGGGCGCAGACTTTTTTACAAAAACCACGCCCCCGGCCTGCATGCTGCGCAGGACCCGGGGGCGTTTAGGTTTTTATCTTAAATGTTCCCCTCAGCCTTCTGCCGGCTGGTCCTGGGCCAGTTCCTCATGGTAAAAGACCCCCAGGGGGCCCAGGTAGTTTTTCTGCCAGGGCTTGGGCTTGCCCAGATAGTGGACCACCACCGTGTTCCGGCGCACCCAGTCCAGGCTGATCTTCTCGCCGGGGGTGGCGTTGCACCGCAGGTACAGGCGGTCGGTCATATTGTAGATCCGGCTGTCCAGCACCAGGGCCCGGTCCCCGAACAGGGCCGTCAGGATATCCTGGTCGGGCAGAATCAGGCGGCGGCGGTATTTTTCGGCGTAGTCCCGGATATCTTCCAGCCGCACCAGATCCCGCAGAAGGTCCAGATTCATCATCAGGACCCCCGAGTTCAGGTACCGCACCCCCTCCTCCAGGCCCAGCCGGGCCTGGTTCACCCTGTCCATGAACTTCCGGGTATGGCTGCAGGCCATGAAGGCCGCCCCGCCAAAGTCGGAGGTATACAGGGGCATCAGGCTGTTGAGGATGACGGTATCCACGTCCAGATACAGAATCCGGTCCAGCTCCGGGGGCAGCAGCAGAGGCGCCGCCAGCCGGTAATAGATCTGGAGCGGATACCGCCCCGTCTCGGGGAAGCCCTCAAACAGGCCGTCCGGCACCGAAATCAGGGTGCACCGGTCCTGGGGCCGGAGCACCGCCCGCATCTGGGCGGCGTCCTCCTCGGTCAGGTCGGAGTGGAGAACGTACAGGTCGTACCGGTCGGCCCCGCCGTGGCGCAGGATGGTGGCCATGCACTGGCCCCACAGGGGGACAAACTTCCGGTTGATGGAAAACAGCAGATTCATGATCCAGTCCTATCCAGGCCCTGCCGCGTCAGGCGCGGCTGCGGGCCTTTTTTTGTTGTGGGGCGCGGCAGGCGCCGGGCTCCGCCAGGGCGGCGTCCAAAAAGCCGCCCGAGGCGTAAATCCGGCACAGGGCCTGTCCGATCTGGTGCAGGCTCCGGGCCTCGGCCACCGCCAGTCCCCCCTCCTGCAGGCTGGGCAGGTGTCCGTCCAGCATATCCCGCAGTTTGGAGGCAAAGCCTTCCAGGCTGTCCGCCTTATAGACCGACTTGCCGTCCTCCAGCCAGTTGTCGTACACCGGGATATCCCGCACCAGGGTGGGAATGCCGCAGGCCAACGCCTCCAGCACCACAATCCCCTCGGTCTCCTCATGGCTCAGGAAAGCGAAGGCGTCCGCCCCGCAATAGGCATCGCAGAGGGCGTCGGCGTCCACAAACCCCGCAAACAGCAGGTTGCCGGGGGCCGACTCCATGGCGCGGCGGATCTCCTCGGTGAGGAGGGCCTTGTCGGTATGGCCGAACCAGATGAACCGCACCTGGGGCATCCGGCGGGCCAGCTCCACGAAGTCGGGCAGGCCCTTGCGGACCATCCAGTGGCCCACCGAAATCACGCACTTCTGCCCCTCCGCCAGGCCGTACTTCGCCCGGAACCGGGCTGCGCGGTCGGGGTCGGGCTTGAAAAAGCCGGTATCAATGCCGTTGGACAGGGTGTAGATGGGCCGGCCGATCTTATACCCCATCAGAATCCGGCGGGAATAGACGCTGGGGGTGATGACCACATCCCCCTGGCGGTAGCAGAAAATCAGCCACCGCTTGAACAGCGGCGCCAACAGGTTGGAGCCGAAAAAGCTGTTGCGGAAGTCCTCCATGGTGGAGTGGCCATAGTAGACCACCTTGCACCCCCGGGCATGGGCCCGGGCCGCCGCCAGCGGCGCGTCGGGCAGGACGGTATTCAGGTGCACCACGCACCCCTTGGCCTGGGGCCCGGCGGGGGGAATCTCTCCCACCAGCGGCACCCCGGCGCTCTTCAGGGCGGCGGCCTGGTGTTCCAGGGCCTTGCCTACCCCGCTCTTGCGGACGGTGTTGTAGCCGCCCTGGTAAATGCAGACAGACATAGTCGAACAATCACTCCCTGCTCTGTACATCCGGCGCCGCGCCGGGTCAAATCAAACGCAGAATCGTATTCATGGCCACCGTCAGGCCGGTGCTGTAGGCCGCGATGGCGAAGGGTTTGCAGGTCAAAATAATCAGGGTGAACTGATCCCACCGCATGGAGGTGGTGCCGGCCATATAGCACAGGAAATCATCCGGCGCCACCGGCAAAAAGATGGCCAGCGCAAACCAGCGGGAAAAGCTCTTGTGCCCCATCCAGCGGTCGTATTTGATCAGCAGCTTGCGGGGGAACATCCGTTCCAGCAGGGGGCGGCCGCAGTAGCGGGCCACCCCAAAGGCCGCCAGAGATCCGATGCAGATGCCGATGTAGTTATAGGCGAAGCCGTACCAGGGCCCGAACAGCACCACGCCGGCCAGGCAGCCCAGGCCGCCGGGCAGGATGGGCACCACCACCTGTACCGCCTGGAAGGCGACGAAGGCGGCCGCCGCCCATACACCCAGGCCCGACACCCAGCTCTGGAGGGCGTTCAGGTCGGTGAGGAGGCCCCGGTGCCAGGCCCAGACACCCAGCCACAGGCAGAGGAAGAACCCCACCCCCGAGGCGGCCGCCGGGACGCCGGCGGGCAGTCCGCCCGGGATGCGGCAGCGGCGTTCCACCGCCTCCTCATACACCTGGAGGGCCTGCTGGGCGAAATGTTCCGCCGAAAAGCGCTCGGCGGTGGCCAGGGCGCCCTGGCGGAGGCGGCGGGCGGTATCGGGGCCGGACAGGGCCGCCAGGGCTTCATGGAAGCCGGCGGCGTCCTTCCACTGCCAGCCGTTCACCCCGTCCTCCACCACCCCATCCAGGCAGGGGTCGGCCCGGACGATGGTGGGGGTGCCGCAGGCCAGGGCCTCGAAATAGGTCAGGCCCTGGGTCTCGCTCTGGGAGGCGCAGACAAAGGCGTCCCCCGCCTGATAGTACCGCACCACCTCGGCGGGCGGCACCATGCCGGCAAACATCACCCGGTCCACCAGGCCCAGGTCGGCGGCCTGCTGTTCCAGCTGGGCCCGGGCGGGGCCGTCGCCCACAAACAGCAGCAGGGGCCGGCTCTCGGCCGGCTCTCGGACCAGCAGCCGGAGCAGTTCGCCGTGGTTCTTCTCGGCCGCCAGACGGCCGATGGACACCAGAATCCGCTCGTTCTCGGGCAGGCCCAATGCCCGCCGCAGGGCCGGGCGCTGGGCGTCGTCGATGGGGTGGAAGGCCGCCAGGTCGATGCCGGTGGGCACCGTATACACCGGGCAGCTCACCCCGTAGTGTTCCAGCAGGTCCGCCACCTTGCCGGTGGGGGCGATGATGGCGTCGCACCGGCCCGAAAACAGCCGGGTCAGCTCCTTGACCGCCACACGGCCGCAGCGCTGGCTGGGGATGATGTAGCGGGTATAGTCCTCATAGGCGGTGTGGTAGGTATGGACCAGGGGGCAGCCGCACCGCCGGGCCAGCCGCCACGCCGGCAAAAAGGTGGAAAATTCACACTGGGAATGGATGATATCGGGCCGCCAGTCGGTGAGGACCCGCATCCAGCGGTTCCAGGCCGCAAACCGCACCCGCGCTCCCGGATACACCCGGTCGGCGCTGAGGCTGCCCAGATAAATCACCCCGTCCTCCTCATAGGAATGGTTGGTGGGCGACAAGGTCAATACTTTTACATCGTGGCCCCGGGCCATCAGTTCCCGCCGCAGCAGGGTCACCGATCGCACCACGCCGTTCACGGCCGGGGTCCACCAGTCGGTGGTCAGCAATATTTTCATAAACAAGATCCTCCGTGGCAGGAATGCCATGACGGTTGCAATTTCTTTCCTATACCATTCCCAACGATTCAGCGGGCCGGTTCTTTACAAAGAAAGGCGTTTTCACAAAATTCTTACAAAGTCGTATCCTGCATTCCCCAAAAAAGGCGGCCCGCCGTCCCCACGGCAAAGAACCGGCGGACTTGTTTGTGTCCGCCGGTCCGGCTTCGCCTTCGATTGTATTGTAGCAGGTTTTGGAAAGTGCCGCAAGGCAGTTTACCATTTCTTTGCACAATCTTGCCGCATTGATAAAAAAACCCAGTGACGGGGCCATTTTACAGCCGTGCGAAGGCCGCGGTTCCCCACCGGCGCAGCAGGTGCAGCAGTCCGATGCACCCCGCCGCCGTGACGGCGCAGCACGCCGTCAGAGCCCCCGCCGGGCGGAGGGCGTGTATCTTTTTGATATCAAAATCATATCACACCATTTTCTCCCTGTCAAGCCGCAGGCGCAAAAAAAGCGCCCCCGCCCAAAGGGCAGGGACGCGAAAAAAACGATGGCCAAAGACCCCAAAGCGCGGGGCACCAGCGGGCGCGCCCGCGGCTGGCCGTTCCAGGTGCTCCCAGAGGGCGGCGGGCGCAGATTTACGCCAGCACCGACACTTCCCCGATGCCGAAGGCTTCCAGCAGCCGGAGGGCCGCCGGGCCGATGGTCTCGCCGCTGACGGCGATGGGGATGGCGGGCGGACAGGACACGGTGGGCAGGGCGCAGACCCGGCCCAGAGCCTCCCGGGCGGGGATACGGACCTGACGGCCCAGAACCGCCTGGCGAATGGTGCAGGCGGGCTGTCCGGCCTGGCGTTCCAGGTCCTCCCAGAGGGCGGCGGGCAGGGCGGCAGGGCCCTCCCCTGTCCCGGGATGGGCGATGGCGTCCAGGGCAGCGTCCCGCACCCGGTCAAAGTCCCGGGGCGGGTTGTGGGGGGTGAACATCAGCACCAGATACCGGGGGTCGGCGTACTCGCATTCCACCCGGTGGGCCCGGAACACCTCTGCCAGCTCCTGGCCGCTGCGGCCCGCCGCTGCCCCGTCCAGCACCAGTTTCAGGGGCTCGGAGGGACGGACCAGGCCGGGGCACCGGGCGTCCAGCTGGGCTTTCAATGCGTCCAGCGCCCGGATGCAGTCCGCCAGCCGGGCGGGCCAGTCCCCCGCCAGCGCCCCGGCGCACAGGTCCAGGGACTGCAAAATCAGATAGGAGGGGCTGGTGGAGCCGAACAGGCACATGGCCCCCCGCACGTCCGCCGGGTCGGGGTTCAGCAGGCCCCGGCCGGCGTGGAGGTAGGCCCCGCCGGTGAGAACCGGGAGGGTCTTGTGGGCCGAATCGCAGCACATGTCCGCCCCCAGGTCCATGGGGTGGCGGCTGCCCCCCGGCAGAAACCGCAGATAGGCCCCGTGGGCGTTGTCCACCAGCAGGGGCACCCCACGGGCATGGCACAGGGGGGCCAGGGCGGCCACGTCCTGCACCCCGCCCAGGTAGTCGGGGCTGGTGAGGTAGACGCCGAAGGGGCGGCGGCCTTCCTGTTCCAGGGCGTCCAGGGCGGCGGACAGCCGGCCGGGGCTCACCGGGCAGGCGCAGAGGCTGGCGTCGGGGCCGGCCGGGGGCCACAGCCACCGGACATCAAAGTCCAGCAGGGCCGCGGCATACAGAAGGGCCTTGTGGGCGTTGCGGGCCGCCAGCAGCACCGGCCGGCCTTCCCCCTGGGGGGCGGCCTGCAGGGCCAGAAACAGCATGGCCCGGATGCACTGGGAGGAGCCTTCCGCCCCGTACCAGGTGCCTGCGGTGCCGAACAGCCGGGCGGTGACCGCCTCGCTCCGGGCGATGATCCCCTCGGCCTCGTACAGTTCATCCGCCCCGGCAATCTCGGTCAGGTCCAGGGCCTCGCAGCCCAGAGGACCGGTCCCCTTGTGGCCCGGCATATGGAGCCGGGAGGTGTCCGAGGCGGCGTAAGCCCGCACAAATTCCGCGATGGGGGTCAGGCTCATTCGGCGCAGCCCTCGCCGTCGGCGCAGGCGGTGCAGGTGCCGCCCAGCTGGACGGGAACCTCAATGCCCTGGGCGGCCAGGTCCTGGTTTTTGGCCACCTCGATCATGATGGCGCACTCGATCCGCTTCTTGAACAGCTCGCAGCCGTACTCATACACGCCGCTGATGCTGCCGGTGGCGTGGTAGGCGTTGGCGGCACAGCCGCCCGAGCAGTACAGCTTGGCCCAGCAGTCCTTGCATTCGGGACGGGCGTAGGCGTTGCAGTGGCGGAACTCATCCTGTGCGGCGGTGTTGGTGACACCCTTCCAGATGTCGCCCAGCAGGTACTTGGGATCGCCCACAAACTGGTGGCAGGGGTACAGGTCGCCCCAGGGGGTGACCGCCATGTACTCGGTGCCCGAGCCGCAGCCCGAAATCCGCTTATAGATGCAGGGGCCGCCGGTCAGGTCGATCATATAATGGTAGAAGGTGAAGGGACGGCCTTCCCGCTCCCGGCGCAGCATCTCCTTGGCCAGCAGCTCGTACTGGTCCAGCAGCACCGGCAGGTCCTCCTTGGTGAGGGCGCAGGGATCGTCGGGCTTGGACACCACCGGCTCCATGCTCAGCTCGGTAAAGCCCAGGTCGGCCATATGGAAGATATCCTTGGTGAAGTCGGTGTTGGCGTGGGTGTAGGTGCCGCGGATATAGTAGTTCTTGTCGCCGCGGGCCTTGACGAACTTCTGGAACTTGGGGACGATGGTGTCGTAGCTGCCATGGCCGGCGTAGTCCACACGCAGGCGGTCGTGGATCTCCTTGCGGCCGTCCAGGCTCAGAACCACGTTGCTCATCTCCCGGTTGCAGAAGTCGATGACGTCGTCGTCGATCAGCATGCCGTTGGTGGTGAGGGTGAAACGGAAGTTCTTGCCCGTCTCCTTCTCACGCTGGCGGCAGTAGGCCACCAGGTCCTTCACCATCTGCCAGTTCATCAGCGGCTCGCCGCCGAAGAAGTCCACTTCCAGGTTGCGGCGGGTGCCGGAGTTCTCGATCAGGAATTCCATGGCGCGCTTGCCCACGTCCAGGCTCATGAGGGCACGCTCGCCCTGATACCGGCCCTGGGCGGCAAAGCAATAGGAACAATTCAGGTTGCAGGTGTGGGCCACGTGCAGGCACAGGGCCTTGACCACATGATTCCGGTTCTTGAAGTCAAAGGCCATGTTCTCGTAGACGTCGGGGCTCCACAGTTTGCCGGCGGCCTCCAGGGCCGCCACGTCGTCCAGGCACTGGGCCAGGTCGGCGGCGGTGACGTCGGGGCGGTCGGCGTATTTTTCCAGCAGCCGGGCGGTGATCTCCTCCCGGGTGGCTTCCTTATACAGGGCGATGACGTCGTAGGCCACCTCGTCCACCAGGTGGACCGAGCCGCTGCAGGTATCCAGCACAATATTGTAGCCGTTGAGTTTATACTGATGTACCATTCTTTCCTCCGTGATACACAAAAAAATGCCGCCCGGCAAAGGCGGCATCGGATGGGGCCAAGATTACTTGTTGCTGTTCTCGCACTTCTGGTTTGCCACGCCGCAGGAAGTCTTGCAGGCGGACTGGCAGGAGGTCTGGCACTCGCCACAGCCGCCGGTCTGGACGCTCTTGGTCAGGTCGCGGGTTGCAATGGTCTTGATTCTCTCCATGGTATGTACCTCTCTATCTTATCCATTACGCCCCAAACAGGGCGCGCGTATTCTGTTTGTATGATAACACGGTTTACCTTCCCTGTCAAGGGCCGTCCTCCCCGAATGCGGGCAGCCCCGCCAGGATGGTGTGCAGGCCCAGTTCCCGGGCGCGCTGGATCAAATAACGGTACCGGCACAGCAATGCCTGACGCTCATAAATCCGCTGTTCCACCAGGTCGGGGTCCACTTCCAGGTCGAACATCATGGCGTTGCGGCGCAGGCAGTACAGGCATTCCTTGATTTCCTCCTCCAGCTCGGGGTGGTAGCGCTCATGTTCCACGTCCCGCGGGATGCGGCGGGACAGCAGGCTGGGACGGCGGGGGGCGGTCTGGGACATACGATCTTCTCCTTCCACAGTTGACACCATACAAAAAACACGGGGCCCGGTCCTTTTCGGGGCCCGGCAAAAGCCTCTTTCTTATTCTACGCACCCCGCACGGAAAAATATGCCGGATTTTTTATTTTGGGGGTTGACAATCCCATCCAACCTGAGTATAATAATCACCGTCGGCAGCGCAAACGACTCGCCGCCCGATACAAAACCAGATCCGATGGGGATTTGCATAGTGGTAGTGCGGTAGACTCTGACTCTACTTGTGGGAGTTCGATTCTCTCATCCCCAACCAAAAGGCTTCGCCAAACGGCGAGGCCTTTTTCTTTTTTCAAAAAGAAACCTTTCTTTTCGAAAAAAGAAACAAAAACTTTTTACTGTGTACCATGCAGTTTCCGGGTCTCCGAAGGCTCCGCGGGGCCTTTACGCCAAAAGCTCGCTCGCGGCGTTTGCGCCTGCGGCGCGGTATGCAAACACAGCGACCGCGTCCAGTGGACGAAACAGGGAGGCGTGGTTGGCTGCGTAGCCGAGGCGCTGCCTGCGGCAGAAACAGCCGAGGCGGAGCAGGGGCAGCCGTCCAAATTTTCAAGCGGACTGCGTCCGGCGCAGAAAATTTGGCTAACGGCAACCCGGCGCAGCGCTCCGGTTTTCGCAAGGGAGCACCGCCGACCGCCGCGAAAATCGGCTAAGCGCAAGAGGGCAAAGTCTTGTGTAGCCTGGTTTCTCTCGCCCGGTACGCACTGAAAAACCATAACAAAGCCCCCGCCCTACTGATCCGGGCGGGGGTTGTTTTTGGTTTAGAGTTCTACGGGGACAGCCGCGCGGGGGTTAGGTTTTGGGCCAAGGGAGTTCAGTGGTGGCGATGGGCCTATCCCCAGTTTCGTCATAGCCGATCCCGGTGCCGGCGGAGGCGCGGATATTACTCCCTGTTGCACCCTCCGGTGCTACATCGGTAGAAGGGCCGGAGCTGGTGACGGTGGCGATGTCGTAGCCGCCGCCGGCTTTCGCGGCCTTGGCTTCGATCTTGCTGTTGCCGGTGTAGCTGGCGCTCACGGTGCCCTCGCTGTTGTGCCCCACCAGACCGCCGGCGAAGGCGGCAAAGAAGCTGCCGGTGCTCTCGATGATGGCGGTGATGGCTCCACTGCCGTTGTAGCTGCCGGTCACCTTAGCGCTGTCGATGTTGTTCCCCACCAGGCCGCCGGCGTTGGCGTAGCCGCTGGTGCTCGTGGCGGAGATGGTTCCATTGCCGGTGTAGCTGCCGTTCACGGTGCTGCTCTTGGATTGGCCGTAACTCTGCCCCACCAGGCCGCCGGCGTTGGCGTTGCTGCCGGTACTCGTGGCGGAGACGCTGGTATCTTTCACTGTGCAGCTGCCCTCGATGGTGCCGTTCTTGTTGTAGCCCACAATGCCGCCGGCGTAAGGAATGCCGGTGATGGTGCCGCCGGTGACGGTGCAGTCGCTGATTTCGTTTTCATTCATGCCCACGATGCCGCCGGCGATGGTGCCTGTGATGGATTTATCGTTGTCTATGGTCACCTCGCAGCCGGTGATGGTGCCGTAATTGCAGCCCGCCACCGCGCCGGCCCAAATGTAACCACTAGGATTCGTATAGCCTTCGGAGATGTTGTCCTTTACGTTGATACGGATATTTTCAACGGTGCCGCCGGTCTCTATCTGGTTAAACAGACCATAGCCGCCGTCGCCGGAAAGGGTGATTTGGGCCTTGCTGGCCGCACTTTCGCCTTTCAGGGTGCCTTTAAAGGTTTCAGCCAGGGGTGCAGTGGAGGTGTCGACGGTGTAGGTTTGGCCTGCCGACAGGGTAATGGTGACACCCTCAAAACCAATGTTGCGGGCGGTTTCCAGGGCCTGCTTCTCTTGCTCATTCCCGCTGGTACTACTGCCAGTGCCCGAAAAGATATAGTTCAGACCCTCAGAGGTGCCAACGGTGACGGCGGTGACGGTGCCGCTCTCGTCCACGGTCACCTTATAAGGCTCCTTGGGTTCCTCCGGCTCGTCGTCGTCATTGTCATCGTCCCGGCTGCCGGCCCTGTCCACGGTGGCCTGGACCAGAAGGGCGTAGCCGTTGTCGGTCTCGATCATGGCGACCTGGGCGGTGTACTGGCCGTCTTTGGGCAGAGCGGAAAAGACCTTGTTCCACTCGACAAAGCCCGACCGGCCCGCGGCGTCGGGGTCCGAGCCGGGGTAGAGAATCAGGTTCCAGGCGGTGTCCCCTTTCTGGCCGTCCCCCAGAAGCTGGAAGCTGATGCCCGGGCCCAGAATGTTTTCCAGGGCGGCGCGGATTTCCGCTTTGGTTTCGGCTCCACGGACCGCCTGGCGGAGGGCGGCTTCCAACTCAGAGTCCATCTCCACCGAGACATTGGTGTATTTGCCGTCCAGTAGGTTCAGCAGGGTACGGGCGACGGACTGCTGTCCTCCCCCGCAGCCGGCCAGCAAAGCCAGGACCAGCGCCGCCGACACAAGCAGCGCCGTGACTTTTTTCGCAAGCATGATGGTTTCCTCCTTTGGTTGTCTTGTCCGGAAAGGTGCACTTTTCCGAACGGGAGTGTTTAGACATCTGTCATGTAAAATTATACCAGAAAAATGACCTAATATCAATTCGGTCAAAAATGCAAATTGCCTCTTTTGGACTGTTCAAAAAAGTACAGTTTTCTGAACGGGGATTTTTTTGGTGCAGGGAGGCTTCAAGGGATTGTTGGCCGCTGCATCAGAACAACCAAAAACAACCCCTGTCCAGAGGATGGACGGGGGTTGTTGTATTTTATAGCTTTTCAGAGCATGCCGGTGAGGAAACTCAGGCTATGCGAGACTTTGGACTCACCGGGCCGCAGGCCGGGAGCCTGCTAAAGAGGCTGAAACCTGACCGCCGGCAGGGCCTAGTGAAGATTACAGCAGTCAGCGGTACCAGGTGAAACCTCTTGCGCTTAGCCGATTTTTGCGGCGCGCCAGGGATGGCGCTTGCAAAAACCGGAGCGCGGCGCCAGCCTCGCCTCGCTGCTTCGTCCACTGGACGCGCTCGGCTCGGCTGCCTTTTGCCCCGCTTTTTCTCGAAAAAGGATGGGCCGGGGCGGGTTATTTCTGGATGGAGGTGCGCACCAGGGCGCGCTTGAGCCGGGCCTGGGCCAGCTCGTACTCCTGCTCGGACAGGTTCTTCTGGGCCAGGATCTCCTCGGCACGACGCTTGGACGCCTCGGCACGGGCCTGGTCGATCTCCTCCACCCATTCCCAGGTGGTGGCCACCAGGCGGACCTCGCCGTCCAGCACCGTCAGCATGCCGCCCATGCAGGCGGCACGGCGCCGCTGGCCGTCCGGCAGGATGATATGGGCCTCGCCCATACCCAGGGCCGTACAATAGTCCCCGTGGCGGGCCAGGATGGCCAGATCCCCGTCGATGGCCCGGCAGACCACACGCTCGGCCTCGCCCTCAAAGGCGCAGCCGTCCGGCGTGACCACCGTCAGATGAAAGGTCGTCATGGTTTACCCTTTCTTTGCCTTGGCGAAGACGTCGTCGATGGTGCCCGCGAACAGGAACGCACTCTCGGGCAGGGCGTCGCACTCGCCGTTCAGAATCATGCGGAATCCCCGCAGCGTCTCTTTCAGCGGCACGTACTGGCCGGGCATGCCGGTGAACTGTTCCGCCACGTGGAAGCTCTGGGACAGGAACCGCTGCACCTTGCGGGCGCGGCTGACCGTCAGCTTGTCCTCCTCGCTCAGTTCGTCCATGCCCATGATGGCGATGATGTCCTGCAGCTCCTTGTAGCGCTGCAGCACCTTCTGGACGGCGCGGGCCACCTCATAGTGCTCCTGGCCCACCACGTCGGGGCTCAGGATGCGGCTGGTGGAATCCAGCGGGTCCACCGCCGGGTAGATGCCCTGGGACGAAATCTCACGGCTCAGAACGGTGGTGGCGTCCAGGTGGGTGAAGGTGGTGGCGGGGGCCGGGTCGGTCAGGTCGTCCGCAGGGACGTAGACCGCCTGGACCGAGGTGATGGAACCCTTGCGGGTGGAGGTAATGCGCTCCTGCAGGGCGCCCATCTCGGTGGCCAGGGTGGGCTGATAGCCGACGGCCGAGGGCATGCGGCCCAGCAGAGCCGACACCTCACTGCCCGCCTGGGTGAAGCGGAAAATGTTGTCGATGAACAGCAGCACGTCCTGATTCTTGACGTCGCGGAAGTATTCCGCCATGGTCAGGCCCGACAGGGCCACCCGCATACGGGCTCCCGGCGGCTCGTTCATCTGGCCGTAGACCAGGGCCGTCTTGTTGATGACGCCGCTCTCGGTCATTTCGCCGTACAGGTCGTTGCCCTCACGGGTGCGCTCGCCCACGCCGGTGAACACCGAATAGCCGTTGTGCTCGGTGGCGATGTTGTAGATCAGCTCCTGGATCAGAACCGTCTTGCCGACGCCGGCGCCGCCGAACAGGCCGATCTTGCCGCCCTTGGCGTAGGGGCAGATCAGGTCCACGACCTTGATGCCGGTCTCCAGGATCTCGGTGGTGGACTGCTGTTCCTCATAGCTGGGGGCGGGACGGTGGATGGGCAGCCAGGCCTCCGCCTCGGGGGCGGGCTTGTTGTCGATGGGCTGGCCCAGCAGGTTGAAGACTCGGCCCAGGCATCCCTCGCCCACCGGTACCTTGATGGGCTCGCCGGTGTCCACAGCCTCGGTCCCGCGGACCAGGCCGTCGGTGCTGCTCATGGCAATGCAGCGGGCCACATTGTCGCCGGTCAGCTGCGCCACCTCCACCACCAGCTTCTGGCCGTGGTTGTCGATCTCGATGGCGCTGAGCAGCTCCGGCAGCTCGTTATCCTTGAACCGGATATCCAGCACGGGGCCAATGACCTGGATCACCTTGCCGATATGTTTTTCGGACATAGGCTACAACTCCTTACTTTTACAATGAATCTTTACATTTCTGCGCCTGCCACGATCTCGGTGATTTCCTGGGTGATGGCGGCCTGACGGGCGCGGTTGTAATACAGATTGAGGTTTTCGATCATCTCGGACGCGTTCTTGGTGGCGGCGTCCATGGCGGTGCGGCGGGCGGCCAGCTCGCTGGCCACGCTCTCGCACAGTGCGCCGTAGACGGTGCCGGCCACATATTCGGGGATGATGGCCCGGAACACTTCCTCACAGCTGGGCTTATACAGGATCTGGCTGCGGCGGGCCTCCGCCTTCTGCTCCTCGGTGGGAGAGATGGTCAGGGGCAGCACCTCCACCACGCTGGCGGTCTGGGTCATCATGGAGTCAAAACGGGTGTAGCAGATCTTCACCGCGTCGTACTTCCCGTCCAAAAAGCCCCGGATGATCTGGCGCGACAGCTGGAAGCAGTCGCCCACCGACACGTCCGCCGCCGGCAGCACTTCCTGGGTGAACAGCTCCGCACCGTGGTGGGCGAAGTATTCCGCCGAGCGCTTGCCGATGGGCAGGATCAGGGGGTTTTCTTCCTGCTCGGCCGCCAGCTTGAAGATATTGGCGTTGTAGCCGCCGGCCAGGCCGCGGTCGCCTGCAATCACGATCAGCAGGGTCCGGCCGCTGCCCGCCTGCCGCCGCAGATAGCCCTTCTGGGCCCGGGGGTCGGCGGCGGCAATCTTGGTCAGGGTCTCATACAACGTCTCGAAATAGGGGCGGCTGTGTTCCACCCGCTCCTTCGCACGGCGCATTTTGGAGGAGGCCACCAGCTCCATCGCTTTGGTGATCTGCATGGTGCTTTCTACGCTTTTGATGCGCAGCTTAATGTCCTTCATGGAGCTTGCCATGCGCAACACGCCTCCTTCCTATCAATGTGCCTTGACGAACTCGCCGGTGAAGGCGGTGAGGATGGCCTGCAGCTTTTCCTCGGTGTCCTTGTCCAGGTTGCCGGTGGTGCGGACGGTCTCCATGACCGCGGCGCCCTCGGCGTTGTTGTCCAGGTACTCGTACAGGTCCCGCTCATAGGTGGACACGTCAGCCACCTTCACCTCGGTGAGGTAGTCGTGGATGGTGGCGTAAAGGATGGCCACCTGCTTTTCCACCGGCACGGGGGCCGAACGGTTCTGCTTGAGCACCTCCACGATGCGCTCGCCCTGGGCCAGGCGGGCCTTGGTGTCGGCGTCCAGGTCGGAGCCGAACTGGGCGAAGGACTGCAGCTCCCGGTACTGGGAGTAGATCAGCTTCAGGGTGCCGGCCACCTTCTTCATGGCCTTGATCTGGGCGTTGCCGCCCACACGGGAGACCGAAATGCCGGGGTTCACGGCCGGCATGACGCCGGAGTGGAACAGCTCGGTCTCCAGGAAGATCTGGCCGTCGGTGATGGAGATGACGTTGGTGGGAATGTAGGCGGACACGTCACCCGCCTGGGTCTCGATGATGGGCAGGGCCGTCAGGCTGCCGCCGCCCTTGGCGTCGGACAGTTTGGCGGCGCGCTCCAGCAGACGGCTGTGCAGATAGAAGACGTCGCCGGGGTAGGCCTCACGTCCCGGGGGACGCCGGATCAGCAGGGACAGGGCGCGGTAGGCCACTGCGTGCTTGGACAGGTCATCGTAGATGATGAGGGCGTGCTTGCCCTTGTTCATGAAGTATTCGCCCATGGCGCAGCCGGAATAGGGGGCGATATACTGCAGGGGGCTCAGCTCGCTGGCGGTGGCCGACACCACGATGGTGTAGCTCATGGCCCCGGCCTCGGTGAGGCTCTGGACCAGGTTGCCCACGGTGGAACGCTTCTGGCCGATGGCCACGTAGATGCAGATGACGTCCTTGCCCTTCTGGTTGATGATGGTATCGGCGGCGATGGTGGTCTTGCCGGTCTGGCGGTCGCCGATGATCAGCTCGCGCTGGCCGCGGCCGATGGGGATCATGGAGTCGATGGCCTTGATGCCGGTCTGGAGGGGTTCCTTGACCGGCTGGCGGTCGATGATGCCGGGGGCGGGGCTCTCGATGGGACGGTATTCGGCGGCCTCAATGGGGCCGGCGCCGTCGATGGGCTGGCCCAGGGCGTTGACCACGCGGCCAATCATCCCCTCGCCCACCGGCACCGAAACCACCTTGCCGGTGCGCTTGACGGTGCCGCCTTCCTTGATGCCCACGTCCGAGCCCAGAAGCACGATGGAAACCGTGTTCTCCTCCAGGTTCTGGGCCATGCCATACTCGCCGTTCTCAAACAGCAGCAGCTCGCCGGCCATGCACTTCTCCAGGCCGCTGGCATGGGCGATGCCGTCGCCCACCATGATGACCGTGCCGATCTCGCTCTGCTCGATGACGGTCTCATAGTGTTTGATCTGGGCGCGAATGATCTTTGATATCTCCTCAGGCTTCAGTTGCATTGTTGTCTGTTCACCACTCAATTCTTTGTGATTTTCAGGGTGGAAGGTCTTGTCACAGGGCGGCGGAGGCGATGCTGGTGCGCAGGCCGGACAGCCGGTTCTTCACCGTGCCGTCCAGCTCGGCGCCGTCCATGTCCAGCCGGATGCCGCCCAGCACCCCGGGGTCAACCCTGCATTGCAGGTCGATGGTTTTGCCGGTGACCGCCTCCAGCTTCTGGCGCAGGCGGGCGGCCTGGTCCGGGGTGAGGGCCACGGCCGAAACCGCGGTGGCCTCCAGAATCCCATGGGCGGCGTTGTACCGCAGGCGGTAGGCCCGGGCACAGTCGCCCAGCTGCCGCAGCTGGCCCCGCTCGCACAGGATCTTCAAAAAGTTCAGCAGATAGGGGTGGACCTCCCCCCGCAGCGCCTCATCCAGCAGGCCGCAGCGCTCCTTTTTGGGGAGGCTGGGGGTGCTGAGCAGGCGCAGGTAGTCGGGGTTTTCCACCAGCAGAGCCCGGCACTGGTCCAGCTCGGTCAGGATGCGTTCGTCCGCCCCCTCCTCTGCCGCCAGCTCATACAGGCTGCCGCCGTACATTTTTGCGAACTCGGTCATGATGCTTCACCCACGTTCTGGATAAATTCGTCGATGAGGGCCTTGTGGTCAGCCTCCCGGATCTCGCGCTCCACCACTTTGGAGGCGATCTCGATGGCCATGCCGCCGATCTCATCCTTGACCTCATTCACAGCCTTGCGGCGCTCCTGGGCGATGTCGGCCTCCGCCTTCTGCTTGAGGGCGGCAGCCTGGGTGCGGGCCTCGTTCAGCATCTCTTCGCTGCGGGCGGCGGCGGTCTTCTGGGCAGCGGCCACAATCTGGTTGGCCTCGGCGCGGGCCGAACGCATATTCGCCTCGTACTCCGCCTTCATGGCCTCGGCCTCGGCCCGCAGCTGGCGGGCCTCCTCAATCTGGCTGTCGGCCTTGGCCTTGCGCTGGGCAATCACCTTGCGCACAGGCTCCAGTAGCAGCTTTTTGAAGATGAAAAGTTGGATCATCAGGTTGCAGATCTGCGCCAGAAAGGTCCACCCGTCCAGCGTAATCAATGCATTATACATCCGCGTTTCCCTCCTTTCCGTTGGATGTGTCCGTAAGAGAAACGCTTACTTCAGGTAGTTCATGAACATGCCGGGAGCCAGGAAGATCAGCAGCAGGCCGGTGACGAAGCCGTAAATACCGGTGGTCTCGGCCAGAGCGACGCCCAGGATCAGGGTGCTGGTGACTTCGCTCTTGCACTCGGGCTGACGGCCGACGGCCTCACAGGCAGCAGCGGCGGCGTTGCCTTCGCCGATACCAGGGCCGATGCCGGCGATCAGCGCGCAGCCGGCGCCGATGCCGCAGCCTGCCAGAGCGATACCACGGGCCAGAAATTGAAAGTCAGTCATAGTTGTTGTCCTCCTAAAAATTGTTTGGGGCGGCAAGGATCAAACTCAGTCCTCGCCGGCGGCCTGTTTGATAAAGATGGTGGTCAGGGTGCAGAAGATGAAGGCCTGAATGCAGCCGCCGAACCAGTCGAAATACAGGCCCGTAAAGGCCGGGATGCCGATCTGGAACAGCTGCAGCTGACTGAGGATGCCCGGCAGGGCGCCGAACACCACATGGCTCAGGCTGGCCAGTGCCCAGTACAGCAGGGTGGAAATAACTGTGCCGGACAGGATGTTGCCGAAGTGACGGCAGGCCATGCTGACGGGGGTGGCCAGCTCCGAGATGACGTTGATGGGGGCCATCAGGAAGATGGGGTCCAGGTACCCGCGCAGGTAGCCCAGGATGCCGCTGGCCTTGATCTTGTGGTAGGTAATCAGGATAAACACCACCACGGCCCAGGCCAGCTCGGTGTTCAGGTCGGCGGTGGGGCTCCAGAAGCCCAGGACGCTGATGAGGTTGCATCCCACGCTCAAGGCGAAGATGGCGCCCACCAGAGGGATATACTGGTTGAAGTGGTAACCCATGTTGTCGTGGACGAACTGTTCCAGCCGCTCCACCACCAGCTCAGCCACCGCCTGACGCTTGGAGACGTTCTCCAGCTGGAGGTTATGTCCCAGCCAGAACGCCAGCCCCGACAGCAGGGCCATGACGATCCAGGTCATCACCAGGGTCTGGGAAATCTTGAAATCCCCCAGGACCGGGATATTGGTGTGGATGGTAAAGAGGATTTTTGCGCCGTTCAGTTCCATTGTTTAGGTTTCACCCCCTTTGACGCCGGGGTCGTCGGCAGGCTGGGCCTCGCCGTCGGGGTCATCCACCGAGACCTCGGGCTGCGGGCGGGGCTTTGCGGGCTGATACTTGCCGGTTATTTGCAGGTAGTAGATGGTGATGCGGGGGAAAAACAGCGGCAGCACGCTGGCGAAGGGCTGGAACCAGGGCGACGCGATGGCGACGACCACCCACACGGCCTGGACCAGCATCCGGACGTTGTAGGAGACCTTGAGCATCATTTTGCGGCGGTCCTCCTCCTTCTCGTCCACGACTTTCTGGACCATCAGGCAGATGCCGGCAAAATTGCCCACCGCCACCGCCGCGCCAATGATCCCGCCCAGCACCACCGTGCTGTCGAAGGGGACCCAGTTCACCACATGGAACGCTGCGAACAGCACCCACATGGCGGCGGTGCACAGGGCGGTTCCCCCTGTGATGCGTTTCAGTTCCTTTTTGGATTCCGGCTGCAGTTTCATGATGAAAGCAGACCTCCTGTCACAATGATTGGGGCCGCGGCGGCAAATTATTCGTGATTGTTGAAGCCGACGCGGCGATTCTGGTCTTTTTGGGCGCGGCGCAGCCGGCCCCGGGCAAACACCCAAAAGTTCTGCCCGCCGGCCGCCAGGCCCAGCAAAACCGCCGGCAGATACAGCCACATGGGCCAGCCCCACCGGGTCACGGCCCACCAGCAGCCCCCCAGGCACATGACCAGGGGCAGCAGCATGGTCAGGCCCAGCTGGGTGAGCCAGACCAGATCTTCCAGCACTTTGTACAGACCTTTCAACTGCGTTTTCTCCTCTCTGAGACCGGCCCGGAAAGGCTTTCCAGCCCGAGGGCATCTCATTCAGAGTATAAACCAAAGCGCTCAAAAATGCAACCTCTTTTCCCCGAAAATGTAGTAAACAGTCACAGTTTCACCGTCTTTTTTCAAGAAAACCTCTGCATCGCGGTTTTGATGTTCGGGGCGGGATGGATACATGGACAGAACATTCCACCAGCGGAACAGACCGCCGCAAGACCCAGCGAAACGTCCCAAACCGCGCGCGGGATGGCTGCGCCACGCTGCCGATGGCACCCTCCCCCAACGGGGGATGTCGCACAGCGACAGGGGGGACTTCCTCTATGGGCGGGTGGG
>NZ_NFHK01000048.1:0-19064 GCF_002161315.1 Faecalibacterium sp. An77 | reverse complement strand
GCTCCCCTGGGCTGAAAGCCTTCCCGAGTATTGCAAACTCAAATAATTTTAACCGATTTGAGCTCCTTATGGGAGCTCTTTTCTTTATCCCTCACGGGGGATTATGGAGCGCTTACAATTAAGAGGAGGGAGTAAACCAAGTATCAAGAAGTCTGCTTTCTTAACATTGGATAACGTATATTAATTTCACGCAAGAAATCTGCTGCTCGGTATCTATACTTCGAACAGCCTTCCAGCAAATTATATGCATATTGTTTTACCTTTGAATCGGTTGAATTACGAACAGCATAGTTTGCTATGGATGCAAATAAATCGTAGTTTTCAAAGTGCCCATAGCCTGTTGCAGCAGTGTAATTTCTATTTAATTCTTCCAAAGCAGCCACTTGATCGACTTCTTTAAGTGCAAGCAAAAGTTGTCCAAAATTGTATAATTGATTACTTACAATATAGTATGATAATTCATCTTTTTTTATCAAGTCAAGCAGAAATTCTTCTACATCTGACGTCATTTCTGCTTTTTTGATTTTTTCAAAAATCCTTTTTGTTTTTTCTTCTTCAGTTATATTTTTTGTAGCATTATCAACATCTTGGATTAGATCATCAAAACTCTGATAACGCTTCTTTTTATCTCTATGTATCGCCTTCTCAATTACATATGAAAGTTTTTGATTTAGTTCCGACTCTCTTGTTATGTAATCAATAATTTTGCCAACTGAATATATATCACTTAATTTATCCAGATCTTTAAATGAAGCAAATCCCACTGGATCCATAAAATAATGAGAATTTTTAGGTGTAGATGTTGATTTCAAGCTGTGATTTATCATAGTATCCTTACTTAATCCAAAATCAGAGAGGATAACATTACCATCTTTTATTAATATATTTCCAAGATGCAAATCTCTATGAATAATGCCCGCGTCATGAACATCTTTCATTCCCAATAAAATCTCATTAATAATTTTCAAAAGTATGTCATCTGTTATAAATGGGTTCTTTTTTAAATAATCGTCTAAATTGCAATCACATCTTTCCATCAAATAGGAATCTTCATCTTCCGAATAATTAAAAGCCTTTAACACATACGGGGATTTAGATAATTTCACCATATTTTCATATTCATAGAAAAATCTTTTCTTCCATTCTGGTTTTACTCGATAAATATCTTTTAAGCGTTTTTTCAAGATTTGGTCATTAAAAATATAAATATCACAGTATGAGCCAGAAGAAATCTTGTAGTCATTTTTGATTTGTAACGTCCCAGCTTCTTCTTTTATCTCTAATCCGAAACGTTTTAAAAAAGAGGTTGTCTTGCTAATTATCCTATCATTGTTCTCTTTATGATAAGTTGAGAACTTTACCAAAGTTAAAATTGCCCCAATAACTTTCAGACGGACATCCAAGCTTTCTGTTGAATATTGAGCAAATAGACTATCGGTTTCGCAATAGTCAACTCCAGCTACTGTTTCAAAATAATCCTCAATAGATAAATAATCGATGCCTAAAACAGAGTTATCAAGATAGCAATCTAATGCCAATCCTTGATAGTGTGTTCCATAATTTCCCCATTCATCAACTTCCACTCGTTCTTCTAAAAACTCTTTATCAAAGTATTCGAAAATTTTATTGATTGTTGATTCCATTCATTATTCTCCAATTTAAGGCCTATAAATACAACATAGAATGGAACTTTTCTCCCATTATAAGAAGAAAAGTTCCATTAATATTTTAATTTAAGATTTCTCCAACAAAGTTATAAACGATCCTGACTTCCTGCACCTTCTGTCCATCTACCTTTTGGACTTCACCCACCACAATCCGGCTAATAAGCCGGTTCAACACAGCTTCATCCAGTTTCTGAATGGCAGCATAGCGGCGGATCTCCCGGATAAAGGTACGGAATTCGTTTTCCTGCGCATCTGCCCGGCTCTGCATGACTGCCAGATCATTCAGGCGCTTCTGGTTGGTTTCCTGCTCCTGTTCCAACGTCGCTGTCAGCTTCACAAACCGCTGCTCGGTTACGATTCCTTTAGCCTTGTCCGTATACAGACTTAAAACCATCTCGTCGATTTCCTGATTTCGGGCCTCCAGGCGGGTTCGCTCCTTTTCGGTTTCGGAAGCGTCCACCAGATACTGTCGCTCCATCCGGCTGATTAGCCGCTGATAAAACGCATCGGCATCCTTCATGGCCTGTGCCGCCAATTCCTGGATATCCTTCAGGACCAGATTATACAAATCTCTGGCCTCGATCTTATGACTGGTACAAACATCCTTGCCCTGCCGGTTGTAGGTCTGGCAGATATAATACGTTTTATCAATCGGCTCCCGGATCTCGCCTGTGAGGCGGTTCTTTCCGGTTCTGCCGATCTTCTCATATCTTGCCTGCATGGACTTCCCGCAAGTGGCACAGTAGATAATACCGTGAAAGAGATTATAGAAGGGACAGGGGTCGCCCTTCATAATCGTAGGCCGGCGGTCGATTATCTCCTGCACCCGTTTCCATTCTTCCGGCGTCACAATCGCCTCATGACAATTCTCGATGATCTCCCAATCCTTACGAGGGATAAAATCATAGGTGTTGGTACGGATGCCTTTCTGGTGCGTCCGAAAAACCAGATGAGCCCCCTTATAGAACGGGTTGCGAAGGACACGGCTGATTCTCGAAACACTCCAGGAGTAACGGTTTGGGTCAAACTCCGTCTTGGTTTTGACACGGGTAATTGGAATTTTTTCCTTTCTCATCTGCTTGGCAATTCTCATACAACCCCAGCCATCCAATGCCAGGTCATAGATTTTGCGAATGATCGGCGCAGTCTCGGGGTCAATGATAAGATGCCCTTTGTCGTTCGGGTCACGCTTCAGTCCCATCGGGGTCTGTCCACCGCCAAACTTTCCCTGGCGGGATCGGGTCATGCGCGCCGCCAGCACCTTTTTGGAAATATCTCTGCTGTACATATCGTTCAGGATATTTTTGAAAGGTGTGATGTCCATTTCCTGCCGGGTCAGGCTGTCCACCCCGTCGGTGATGGCAATATAGCGCACATTGTGTTTCGGGAAAAAGATCTCGATATAGGTGCCGACTTCAATATAATTTCTGCCAAGCCGCGAAAGGTCCTTTGTGATGACGCAGCCAACCCTTCCGGCCTCAATATCAGCAATCAGGCGCTGAAACGAAGGCCGGTTGAAGTTGCGGCCTGTATAGCCGTCATCCACATAATATTCATGCTGGAACAGCCCATTCTTTTCGGCAAACTCCCGAAGCATGATTTTCTGATTGCTGATGCTCATGCTCTCGTTATCGCCGCCGTCATCGAGAGAAATGCGGCAATAGAGAGCGGTGATTTTCTGGTTAACTGATTTTTTCCTGTTCATAGAGTTCTCCTTTTATGAACAGGGACACGATATTATTATAATACCATGTCCCTGATTTCGATTCAACTCATTTACGCCGCTTTTTTTGTCGCTTCACGATGCTCCAGCCATTCCTCAAAGTGTTCCAGGGTCTGACGCTCGATCAGCTGTTCAAAGGCTTCCCGCATGGTTTTCTCCCCGGAAAACTCTCGCACCACAATAAAGCGAACCTTGCTTTTTCGGTTTTTCTCCATAGGCTATCTCCACTCCTTATCTCCAAATAGAAAAAGACAGCTGCTTCCAGAGTGAAATCAGCTGCCTCATACTTCCATATCCTGCTTCTGTCTGGGAATGCTCTGCCCTTCCCGTTCCCGCTGTTCCTGATTTTTGCGGTCGGATTCCTGTTTTGCTCTTGCCAGTTTATCTCGGATAGACTCTCTGGCCTTTTCCTTGATCTGCTCCTTGCCGCTCTGTTTTATCTCCGGCTGAAGCAGCTTCTTCTGGATTTTGGTCAGGGCCGACTGCATGGCATTTTTGATTTTTGAAACGACCCCATCCAGCCGGGCGGCGGTATATTCCCGCTCCCTTTTGGGGGCTTTCCGTTCGGGCGAAAGCACCCAGTTTTTCGTTTCCTCTACCAACCTGATATCTTCCTTATGGGTTTCCTGCCGGACGGTGTCCGTCACCACTTCCACCGCCTTGTCATAGGCAACGTCCGACACCTCATCAATCAGGGTTTCTACGTCCTCGATTTTTAGTGTCAGTTCCTCCAGCCGCTGCTCCTGTGCCGCCATCTGTTCTTTCTGTTTCATCAGGATATAATCCTGCTTTTCCAGATACTCCCGCCCGCCATAGGACGGTTCCTGATCCAACTGCAATCCATGCCGCATGGCAATATCAAACAGAATCGTCCGGCAGATTGCATCAAAGGTCTGCTTCCGGTTGTTGTGTCTGCCCTTTGGCTTGTCCGGGGAAGGAAGCGGGATCTCCAGTTCTTCCAGCGCCTTTTCCTGCTGGGGACACAGCTCTCCGTACCGGTTTTGGCAGTCAAACACATGGCGCTCATGGATATGAGGTGTACCCTCATCCAGGTGAAGTGCCCAATCCAGAATGTGAACATGGGAACCGAAGCGCCTTTCAAACTCCTCATAAAACTCCTGGACAATGCAGCCGAGGGTATCCGGGGAAACCGACTGCCCCATCGTGCCGATCTGGTAGATACTCTCCTCCGGGCAGGTCTTGTTGTTTTTCAAGAGGTCCTCTATGGTCCGGTTGCGTTCCGTGTGACGGGTTTTCTCGTTCCGGGCGTTTTGAGCTTCCACATGGCCGCCGTAATGCTCCGAATAATACATCCGTTCGATTTCTTCAAAGGTGTAATCCGGCTGATCCGGGTTGTCCCGGAATGCGTGGGTTGTAAAGCCTCGATAGCAGTCCCAATACACATTCCGTCCCACCCGTTCCGAGTCGATGTGTTCACTGTTCCCCACATCAAACCGGCGGTCATTGTGGCGGGGATTATAGGTGCCATGCTTTCCAGAACGACCATTGTGTCGTGTCAGCTTCAAGCGGAATCCCTCCTTTCATCGGAAAACTTGGATGCGGGGAGAGCGGCGAAGCCGCAAACCCTGCCAGTGTCTGCGGCAGGTAATACCCAGTACAACTTGACGCAAGCATCAAGTTTCCCTGGGCCGAGGTTTTCCACCTCTGGACACCGGAGTAAAGGCTCGCCGCCTCTACACTCTGCACAGGGCGCTGCCGCCCCTGTACCCAGGCACAGAGGGATTGCATCCCTCTGTACTCCCGCACCGGCAAAACCAGCCGCTGCTGGTTCCGCCGGCTCTGTATCCAGCCATACAGCATCGGCTGGACACAGAGTGATTTAGCGGGCAGCACCGCCATCAGGCAATCTTTTCGCCCGCCTCGACCAGCTGAAATCCACGCTCCCTCATCGCTGCCCGCTGTTCCTCGCTGCATGGAGGGATCAGCCGAATGGACAACCTGGATTTGTCAATCACATAGGTCACGCTGCCTTCCGGCGTACTGCTCACCAGACAGCACAGCTGCGGGTACTTTTCACTAAACTCAGCCAGCCTCCGCTTGAGGCTGGCATGAAAGGTGTAGATACTGGCCTGACTCTCCCCCTCGTTCCAGTTGATGATGGTTTCCTTTTCGTACTTAGATAATTTCGCCATACAGATCCTCCTCATACTCGGTGGTGTTCTTCACCAAACGCAGCCGGCGTTTGGCCGCATCATACTCGTCCATTTCCCTGCGAAGATGCAGGTAGAATGCTCGATGCCAGTCCTCCCCAATCTCTGTTTCCACCTTCCGGGCCAGCTCCAGCGTTCGGCGTTTGGCTTCCGGGTCAACCGCCAGTGTTGTCAGCAGCTTCAGCCTGGTCACTGTGTTGTGGTGGTTGGGGCAAGCAAAAACATACAAAAGCTTCTTTTCCTCTAAGCTCAGCTTCATTGCCATTCCCTCCTTTCAGTTCTGCTTCAACGGACAGATTTTGTCCGTTGATTTGCCGGGGTCTTGTTTCCCCGATACTGCCTGTTGCCTTTCGGTTTGCCGATCTGCCTGCAAGTCGCTCCTGCCCGGAATCTCCCGGCGTATTGTCCTCCTTGGTGCGCTTTTATCGTGGCATCACTTCCCCGGAGGTCATACCCCTTGCAGTCGGTCATCTGCTTTTCAAGGTTCTGTCCCTGTCTGCGAGAATCATTTTACCGAAAAAAAAGGGGCCTCTCCCGTATGTCCGAAACGTCGAAAAAATACGACAATCCAGGATATTTCCACGCTTTTGGAATCGTGTTATAATGGGTTCAAATATAAAAGAAGAAGGGGGCCATTGGATGCACACCAAGCTGTCTATTTCGGAGCGGCTGAAGGATTTACGGGTAGTGGACAAACACCTGACACTGGAACAGCTGGCTGAACAGACCGGCCTGTCCAAATCGGCATTGGGAAAATACGAAAGCGACGATTACAAGGACATCAGCCCCTTCGCCATCGCCACCTTGGCAAAGTTTTATGGCGTGTCCACTGACTACCTGATGGGACTGTCTGAAAATAAAAATCACCCAAACACCGAGCTTCAGGCTCTGCATTTGAGTGATGAGATGGTAGCATTATTGAGCAGTGGGAAAATCAACAACCGGCTGCTGTGTGAGATTGCCACACACGAAAACTTCCAGCGGCTGATGACCGATATTGAGATTTACGTTGATAGGATTGCCGATATGCGGATCGCCCAGATGAATCTGGTTCTGGAAGCCACCCGGCAGGAAGTCCTCCGCAGCCATGCGCCGGGAGAAAATGACCTCTACGTCCGTACCTTGGAGCTGGGACAGGTCCAGGAGAGCGACTTTTTCAGTCACACCATCCACGATGATCTGGACAGCATCGTCCAGGACATTCGCCAGGCTCATCTCCCCGACCGCACCACCGCTGATCCTCAGCCTTCTTTGACCGATGTCAAAGAGCAATTTGACCGCGCCATGCAGCTGGGCAGCAATGAGGAGCGGGTGATCCACGAGTTCTGTGACCGGATGCAGATCCCCTTTGACAAGATTGCGTCGGATGATTTCTCGGCGTTTATGCGGATACTGAGCTTATCCAAGCTGATGAAGAATCCCAACAATATGAGGGGGAAAGCTCGGCCTCAGCTCCCTTATAACGGTGTAAAAAAGAAAAAAAGGGGATGAACTGAAAGATTATCCGATACTAACAACGAACGGCCTACATCTCATATATTTTCATAATCCACTACAGCTTCCATTTATCAAGAGCTAGTTGGGTTAACGCATTGGTCAAAGGATATGCAAATGTTGAGTACAAGGTTTCATGGGGCAGTTATAATAAACGGATATAAGTCAAAATGAGCAAAACAAATACAATCTTTTTGTAAAAAGTTCATAGTTGTCTTGGCCATAATTATCCCCTATAATTAACTTGCATCTTAAATGGAGGTGATTTTATGATAATGATAAATCAGCCGTTTCATGGTCAATTAGGTGAATTACTTTGCGAAAAGCTTACCCAGCCTTTGGGGCATGTGGCGAGTTTTACAATGTTTTCTGCTTTTGCAAAAAATAGCGGTGTTTTAAGGTTGAAACCTGCTCTGGAACAGTTTAAAACCGCAGGTGGACATATTATAGCGTTCATCGGTGTAGATGCACATGGAACTTCCTATGAAGCAGTGCTCAATCTATTCGAGTTGTGTGATGCACTTTATATCGTACATTCTGAAAGCCCTGCATCAACCTTCCATTCAAAGATTTATGAATTTACAAACGATAGTGACACATGGATTGCAATTGGTTCCAATAACTTGACCGGTGGCGGATTATGGACAAATTTTGAAAGTGCAGTTTGCTTTGAAGGTGGACATGAATCTGGAGATTGCGTACGTAAGATCGCTGAACTTGCAGACAAGTACAAAAATCCAGCATATCCTTGTTCCCGCCGAATTACATCTCGTGATGATATTGATGAGTTGCTAGCAGAAGATTACCTGCGGAGTGAAATGCGAATCCAGATGGAAACTCATAATGACGCGAGACATCCGGCTGAACAACATACAAGAAGGAATCTCTTTGGCACTCAAAATGGTATCCATCTTCCCCAAATTGAAAGAGTAGGCCCACAACATCCAGTAGGAACTACTGTTCATAACAATCCAGATCAGGAAGGCGTAAGGGCTGTTTACAAAATCACCAATAGTAATGCATCAGAACGCATGTGGTTCGAGATGCGAGAGTCCACTGGTGGTTCACGCAATATTTTGGATTTGTCTAAACTAGGCACAATCATTGCTGGCAATCCACATGGTACTCGGTATGAAACCAACGATCCGGAGTTTATACTCGGTGGTATTGCATTCTTTGATATCGATCCAGAGAGCACAAATGTCGAGAAGTCTATTACAGTAAATTATAACGGTATTGATTATATCGGCTGCACGATAAAATTTCCTACTGGTGATCATAGTAATGGTTCTTGGAGAATCCAGATGAAAGGTCAATCTGAAGCAGGCGTAAAAATTCACCGAGTTGGTGGCGCAGAATGGCTACGTCACAAAATTCTTGTTTTTGAAAAGATTCGAACAGATTATTACACCTTGTCTGTACTAGACAAAGATTGTGTAGAGGATTTGATCAAACAAAGCACTGTGGTTGCAACCAATGGTTCTTCACCAACTTCAAAAAAATATGGTCTTCTATGAGACATAAAAATAGGGCTGCATTATTGCAGCCCTATTTTTAATATTTAGGGAATGTTTGCAAAATATCGCGATATGTCGCAGTATCCATGTTATATGCATCTGCAAAAAGCCGGTCCAGCACCTGTTTGAGTTGATCTACTGTAACTGCTGTATCAATAGGATAGATTATTTTTTCAATCTTCTGTATCAGCTGATTTAGGGTAGGTTCTCTCTTTAAGATAGCATACACGCAAGAAAAAATATGTGTTTTGATTGATGCGCAAATGTTATTACAGACCACTTCTTTTTCATAGGCCACTTTGTCTGGTACGGGAATTTGACGAATAACGCTTTGTGTCAAGTCAATGCCTGGCATTTTCAGCCTTACAAAATAATCAAAGGGTATAGAATTGAACAACGCAAGAATCATAATTAGATCCTGTTCATCTTCAACCTGGAGCATTTGAATCGATTGACACGTTGGACAGGTTGGAAGAATCATGGCAATCATAGTACGAGCATTTGTTGCAGAGGTTAAGCTCCTCCAACATAATGAATACGCCTTGTCATATTGTTTACTATACTTATCCCAGAAATATTTTTTTATAAAAAATCTGCTTTCTGGAATCAATTTTAGCCCATCAAGTCCAATTTCATCATTTTTCTTAGCAGTTGCTTTTGCTGCATATTTTTTATCAGCCTCCATACCTCTAAACGTCGAGAAACGGGCATCATATTGTTCAATAAACTTTCCCTCATAAATTGGAAGATTATCCTGTTTCTTTTCTCGATCAATTTGCTGCGCATGGGCGGTCAAATGAATTAGTCTACCAAAATGGCATTTAGGGTAAACCTCTTCGAACAAAGGAAATTCCGCATGACTTTTAAGTAATGTCTGAATATTTTTAGTGGACGAAACATTTGGAAGCATTCCAGAAAAAGGGTTCATTTGCAGCACATCATTTTTAGTCAGTTTAATTTCGGAACAAGTGTTCAATTCTTCTATCGATTGAAGTCCTGCACAGAACAGAAATGTCTCTGACTTTTTATTGGATAAAATAATAACTGCAAAACGTTCTCTGGAATCAATTTGAAATATCTTCTTTCGATTTTCAAAAAGACTGATAGAAGAAATCACTTCATTTTTAAGCAAATAGCTCCATAACGGTTTTTGGGCCGGAGTAGTCACCAATGTGCTTTTAACAATAAGCGCACAAATACCACTGTCACTTAAAAGCTTGTATGACAATTCAGTGAAAAGCGCATATGTATTTAACTCACCAGAAACAGATTGCACAATTAATGGATGCTTAAAAGTGCGGCTGCTCATGGATGCGTAATCTTTGGCTATTTCCTCAAACCAATTAAATAATTCAGGCCAGCTGTATTGAAGATTCGATATTGCTTTTTCTCTTTCATCTTTTTTTGCTAACTCAGAAATTTCTGGAGCATAGGATGAAAAGAACTTTCTTTCTTCAAAGCGGATCTTCTCCCAAGGAGGATTACCTAAAACAATATCAAACGGAACAAGGCCGTCTCTTTGGTTGAAGTTCATGCCAATCGCAGGAGCATAGAATCGTCCTAATGCAAACATATCATGTTTTTCACGCAAATTTCCCTCAATAGATGTAGAGACCAAGGGATTTCCTAAGTGAAAATGACTTGATATTGTCTGCCAATCATCATAGTCAGCCTGGGAAAGTAAGTTTCCTACAGTAATCAGCATTACCACTGGATCAACATCTGAACCCCAGAAAAAAGTAGCTGAAACAGAATATGGAATTTGTTTCTCTTCAAGAAGATATTCCTGTGCAGCATTAAAAAATTCTCCACCACCACAGGATAAATCAGCAATGCGAATTGCGTATTTTTTATTACATTGTTCTAGGCACTCCAGATTTTTAAACGCTTTTAATACAACTGCTTTGGCAAGCGTATTAGGTGTATAGTATGATCCAGTTGTATCACGCGCAACTTTTCCCTGTTTTAATGATATGTCATTCCGTCTGATGCACAAATCCATACCAAGAAGACATTCTCTCAATACCACAAGATTGATATTACAGACTGAGTCATCTGTGAAGAATTCATAGTCACGAATAAGATACTCGTTTTGCCTTTCAAAAGATGTTAGGTCATCTGGAATCAAATTCATCTGAACGAGAGTATTTAGGGAGCAACTGTGCTTTGAGGATGATAGTTGCTTGCAAACAGCTCTTGCAAAGTATAGAAGTGTTAGATCATGCCAGAATATTTTAACCTTTTTGATATCGCGAAAGTTATTGCAAAATTTGGACCTAGTAATTGCCAGCATAATAGAAGCCAAGTCCAGTGCTGTTTTATTCATAGTTCTTATTCTCCTGAAGGAATGATCATATCAGAATTTTTATCAAAGGAATAAATAGGACACTTTAAAAAAGACTCAGCATGAACAATATTAAATTCTGTACGTATCCAATTCTTGAATTCATTTAACTCTGCATTATTTGTAATCCCTGATTTTAGGGAAATATCTGCCACTGACATTCCAATACGTTGTTCTTTGTATCGCAGTGCTGACATCACTAAAGCATGGAAGTAAAGAGTTTGATATAATTCAATCACTTTGTCCAGATCAACTTGTTCTTTGGTAAAGGCATTATAAATAGTCTCACAAGAAATAGAGAACTTCTGCGAAAGAAATTCTATAATCCCATCACATCCCAATGATTTTTTAGTGGCTTTTGTTCGTTTAAGGTCACAGTTGTAATCCAGGGATTTTGTAAAAATTTCCGGCCATTCTTTTATATCCAGTTTTTCTGAAGACCCGCGACTATAAATTACTTTTGAACCAAGATACGCATTAATAGCGTCAATATCTTCTTTTGTTAAACCCATTTCAGAGAAAATCTCTTGGTCAATTTGTTCCTCTAGTTTTAGCTGTGTCCATTCACAATACAAGTCATCATGCAACCATTGATGAACAGCCCTTTTTACAGATATGGTTTCATCATGGCATAAGTAGTGAAATTCGATATTATAGGGGCGCTTTTCCAGCCGTCTTTTTTTCAAATCAATACATTGTTCTGCCAGTATTGAGAGAGATTTTGACTTTATCAACTTTTCTGATAGAGGAATTTTTGCAATGTATCCTGCTGCAATGGTCAGCTTAGGAGAAAGCAAACGAACATAATAGGATGCATATCTGGAATTCAGAAACGCCAAATGAGCATAGCGATCTCCGGTCCGAACCCGAATACCAGGTCCAGATGCCACAAAAATTTGTTCAGGAAGAAGTTTTCTTACATTTAATCCAGCAGTACCTGTATCACTAAACACCATTTGAGTTTCACCAAAGTATTTGGCATTTCGGATTGCAGAACCTTTAATAGCTTTTATATATTCTCCATCTTTTCCCCACTTTACACAGTAGTGATTTAAGCCTTGCCACCGTGCATAACCTCCCCCTTTGCTAACCAATCGCCAGTCCGGATCTCCAATATGTTCCCAAAAAGGCCTGATCAGTTTTTTAGAATCACCTGTAGATGTTCCCTGCATGGGCACTGCATAAGTTCCGTACTGCTCAGAATTTAATAAATTCGTTCGCAGTTGAGTAGAACTAACCATATCAAATCTTGCTTCTGCATTGTTCAACACATTTTCTTGAAGAACAAAATGAGAATATATATCATCAGAAGATAGTATATCTTCAATTTGAGCAGTCTCCATCGTATTTAGAGAAGTTAATTTAATTTTTGACTTTATCTGAGGCAAAGACTTTTCGAAATACAATAGTGCAACATTCGTTTTTTCGCCATTTAGATCATAGAAAGCATTAGAGCCAAGTTCCCAAATAGAATGAATCGTACATTCTGAAAGTAATTTTTCTCTAAAGGATGTAAAGCTGTTTAAATACATCCAACTATTTTGAGTAACCAATCCGGCTTTTCCGCCAACTTTCAGCATTTTTGCTGATAACTCTATAAAAGCGTTGCACATATCGCACTTGCACTGTGAATAATACTGCTTAAGATATTCTTTTTGTTTTTCACCCATTCCTTTGACAGTTTGAAATGGTGGATTAGTTACTATTACATCAATATTCTGAAAAACATCTTGAATCTTCATACCTACTGGCTTACCTACCATGCGAATTGTCTGCGGGAAAAAACTCGCATCTAAAGCGCCACCAATAGTATTGTCTGCCGGAAAGAAAATCTTAGGTAAAAAAGAATTGAAAATAGAAATATCACAATTTCCGCAGTATTTTGTCATCAAAGCTATGCATTTAAGTCGGAGATTGATAAACGCCACAACGGCTAAACAAGGGTCAATTTCGTATCCATAAATATTTCCCAAAACTTTATTTAGTTTATCAACTGTTTTCCTCGAGTCGCTTACTTTTGTCAGGCACTTTTCCGCAATCACGTCAAGACAATACAGTAAAAAGTTACCTCCACCACACGCCGGATCCATCAATTTCATTTCTGGTTCAATGTGCAATGAATTGACCAACGTGGAAACCATATATTTTTCAGTGAAAAATTGTGTTGAACTATATTGTGTATGTTCTCCAATTTTATTAATATATTGATAGCACCACGAAAGAGAATCATCGCAGAAAAGACCATATTGCGAGATAAATTTTTCAATTAAATTCTGAACCCGCAATATACTGGACATTTTTTTTCTTTTAGTCTCGGTAGTTTGGCATACAACGCTGTAAGAAGCTTCTATATCATCGCTATGAACATAATGCGCAAGTAACTCTGAAGCAAATATGGTAATAATTTCCATTTTAGCTTCATTTAATGATAACCCATCCATGAGTAATAGTTGCATAGCTTTCGTCGAAATGGCTTTAATCTGATTTCTTGCAACTCGGATTGGATTTGTCTTATATGTCATGAGATTAGATTCCTTTTTATGTTTAATTCTTCTATCAGATGGTTTTTCCGCATCCTCTGGAAGTATCCACATATTACCCACTCGAATAGCATTTTCTATTCTGTGTGAAGCGCAAAGTATTTGTACTCTACGCTTGCTGATTCCCCATTTAGTAGCCGCCTCTTGGGCTGATATATAGTTCATTGAATCACCCTCTTGAAATTATATTCGCAATAAAGAACAATGTCAACACACTTTCTCATCATCTTTACTATGTAGCGGTGCACTTCCACTAGTATTTGCTCAATATGGGTGCTATTGGGTTTCTTTTGCAAACCCGTAAAACAACTTAGACGATATTTATGAAGACATTGCTGAGGAATAAGCCTACAAGTTATTTGCAAGCAAAAATCCAGATTAAAAGTTATTTATGATCCCACTGCCCCATTAGCTTATAGGCCTCCTGTTGTACTAGCAGCCCTGCCGAAAAACCAACCTTGAAGTGGCACTCATTCTCCTCGCACTGGGCGATGGAAGCCTGATCCTGGAGTTCCTCCACCAGGTCGTAATCTTCTTTGCTCAGCTTTTCAGCTAGCCGATCCATAATCTTCTCGCAGGCTTTTAGTGCGTTCCGGTATTTTTCGGACTTCGGTACAACCGTTTCGCTGGGATAAAAGTCCCCGCTATAAATCGCTTCCAGAATCATGGTCCTACCCTCCTCATACATAGATCATCTCAGCCTGGCTGCGGATGGAGTTCATGGCCTGCACCCAGCGTACCGGATCGCTGGCTTTCAATTCCTCCGTGATGCCCTCGGTCTGGGCCATCTGCTGGACAATCAGACAACACCGTTCTGCGGCCTGCTCGTCCAGGTCAGCCAGGATGGTATGCAGCCTGCCGGACAGAAGCAGTGACTGATAAAGGACAGGTCTGTAACTTTTCAGGTATTCTCTATGTAACTGGCCCCATCGGCCGATGGGGTGATGATCGGTCGGACAAATCAGGTTTGGGATATAGTAATCCCCCACCAGCGTGTAGCTGATACCCTTGTCATGAATTTTCTTTGGCAACTGCTCCATAATTAGACCTCCTGTACTCGATTTGTTCCGAATCCAGCCGATCGTGTCCCTGTCCATGTTAAATTCAAGGCAGCTGAACTCTTCACGAACAATTATGGCATATCATGCCCGGTTTTCTGGTACGATGTGCCGTAGCTGGGGCTGTTGCCGCGGGTGTCCGAGGTGTTGTAAAGGTCGATCGTCTCTTTCCCTAGTGCCGCGGCAAGTTCCTTGAGGGTCGTGTTTTCCGCCCCCCCAGAAAGACCTGGCTGTCCATGTTGCCGATGATGGTGTCGGCGTTGTCCTTATACAGCGCCTTCAGCTGGGACTGGGCCTGCAAAACCAGACAAGCCGAGATTTCCCGGCTGCGAATGGTGGCCACCAGCTTTTCCAGGTTCGGAATCTGGCCGATGTTGGCACACTCGTCAATCAGGCAGCGCACATGGACGGGAAGCCGTCCGCCATATACGTCATCTGCCTTTTCACAGAGCAGATTGAATAGCTGGGTATAAACCATTGAGATCAGGAAATTGAAGGTGCTGTCTGTATCGGACATGATGAGGAATAGTGCTGTTTTCCGGTCGCCCAGGGTATCCAGTTCCAGTTCATCGTAGGCCGTAATCTCCCGAAGCTCCGCAATATCAAAGGGGGCCAGGCGGGCACCGCAGGAAATAAGGATCGACTTGGCGGTCTTGCCCGAAACGAGTTGTCAAGGACTTTTTAATCAAATTCACAAAAAAGCCACAAAAAAGTGCCAGAAGCAGATTTTAGCTCCTGACACTTTTACGGATGGGTTATTTGCTCCTGCTTAACAGTTCGTCGCAAAGGTACGCATATTCCGGCAGTTGGTCGATATAGGGTTTCCAGCGCCGCTTAATCTCGGCCAGTTCCAGCGGATCAGCGTCCTCGAAGTCATGGTCGTTTCCGGTCATTCCAAAAACATCCAGTGCTATATCATTCAAGCACTCATTACAAAGACCGGCAGCGGACTCTATCCAGTTGCCGGTGTCAATATAGACCGGGTCGATAGATATTGCCAGCCACACATAGCCGACCTTGTCCGACCAAACCAAATCATAAGCGGTCATCTGCCGGATATGTTTCTCAAACACTTTGCGGACGCGCTCAATCTCATTTTCTCTTTTTCTGTGTACAGCATTTTCGTGTCCTCCTTGGCTAAAAGTTTTGGTGTGTACCGTCATCAGTTTAACACAAGGCGACTGGCTTTATCAGCGGTCACATCTGCTGTATCTCGTTTTTGAGCATACGCTTGATTTTGTCGCTCATGGTTTCAGTGCTGGTATTGCTGAAATGGACGCGCACCTTGTAGGTAGTCTTGCCGATTTTCTTTACCAGCGCGGGGGCGTCCTCCGGCGCTCTGGCCGGGGTGGTGTCTGCGGTCTGCATGGTACGGGTTTCTTCGCTCATGGCGCTCCTTTCTCCGGGCGGGGCTGCGCCGCCCGGCAACACAATCAATCGCTCTTACGGTTCACAATGTCTTTTGCCGCCTGCCTGGTGGCCCCGGCGTTTTCCTCCCGGAAGTTCTTCCCGGCAAAGAGGATCGGGGCGCACCGTTCCAGAATACGGTCATAGATACGGGCGTGGGCCAGGTCGGGCGGATTTTTGAGTTCGGCCAGCTTCAGGTTGGTGGTGATAATCATGGGCCTGCGGCTGCGGTAGCGGCTGTCAATGACGAAAAACATCTGCTCCATCGCATACTCGGTGCTGCGCTCCACACCCAAATCGTCAATGATAAGCAGGTCGTATTCGTCAAAGCTGGCGATAAAGTCGGCCCTGTCCTCGGAGAACATCCCGGTCAGGCGGTTCAGGATGGTGGGAAAGTTCGTCATCAGCACCGGCACATCCCGGTCAAGCAGGGCGTTGGCGATACAACCGGCGAAAAAGGACTTGCCGGTTCCCACATCCCCGAACAGCAGCAGGCCGGTGTTGTTTTTGTATGCCTCCTTCCAGTTCTCCACATAGGCGCGGGCCTTGTCCATCAGGGGATTTTGGCCGTTGTCGTTGGCAAAGGTGTAGTCGTACAGATAGCGGTCTTGCAGGCCCTGGGCCTTCCGGCGCTTGATGCGCTCCATGCGGCGCTGCCGTTCCTCAGCGGCCTTGCGCTGTTCCTCGGCCTCCCGCTGGCACTGGCAGATACAGCGGGGCATGAAGTAGCCGGGTTTCCCAAAGCATGGCACAACGGTCTGCCTCTGGCCGCCGCACTTTTTACAGTGAATGAGGCCGTCTGCCGGGTCTATGTACTCGTCCCCGGCCAGCTCCACACCGGCGGCTGCCTTGTCGATCAGCGCCCGGATTTCTGCGGTAATCTCCATCATACGGTTTCATCCTCCTTTACGCTGTAATCCCGGTTGCGGGTGGGCGGGGCCGCCTTTTTCGCGTCCTCACCGGCCCAGCGCCGGATGGTGGCGGCATGGCTTTGATACCGCTTGCCGGTAGAAGCCATATACTCGGACAGCTTTTCGATGTACTGGCCCCATACCGTGGGAAAACTGGCCTGCAAGTCTGCCAGTTCCTCGTCCGTCAGGAAAACATTCTGGTAACGGCCATAGGTGCGGGCGCTACGCCCCGTTTCGGGGCGTCCCTTCTCTATCTCTCTCTTTATCTCTATCTCTTTCTCTAACTCTATCTCTGGTGGACGAATGTCGGACAAATGTCCGCCATCTGTCCGGGGCGCGGAAAGGGCCTTGTTTTGGAGCCTTGCCGCCCGCTTTCGTTCGGCCTCGGTGGAGGACTGGCCGATCAACAGTTCGATATTGCTCATGTAAAAAGTGCCGCTGTCCAGCACTTCCACAAGGCCCAGCTTCAGGAAGATTTGCAAGGCCCTCTCCACAGTGCCGATCTGCTGGCGGGTGATGGTGGCGATCATCTGCGCCGTGTAGAGGATATTCTCGTCAAGCTGGAGCCGCCCACCGTGTTTCAAGGATTTCAGATACAGCTTGAGCAGAATGTTGGAGTACAGCACACCGTCCTGCATACTTTCCAGCAGTACGATGGAGTCATCGTCAAAATAGTTCTCTTTGAGTTTCAGGTAGTAATATTTTCGATTGTCTGACATGGGTTCCTCCTTGGGGTTTATTTCAGGGGTCTATACGCCTTTAGAGGGCCGTTTTGGGGGCCAGAGGATAAATCTATCAGGCCCCCAGCGACACCCTCGAAAAAAGCCTTGATTTACAAGGGGTTTTCGGCCCCTAAAGCGTGACACTTAGCCCTCTGTTTGCGCTTGCGCTGGGCGGCCTTGATACGCTTCATGCGTCCGGCACATTCCGGGCAGTATTTGGCCCGGTTGGAGCCGGGTGTGAACAGCGCCCCGCAGACGGCGCACCGTTTGGCGTCCAGGCAGTGGAACAGGGCCGTTTCCAGTTCTCTGTCCAGCGGCAGCACCGCCGCCCGGAACCACCGGCACAACAGGGCGTAGGAAATGGACTGGACGCAGACACATTCCTCCCCATCGTCCAGCGTGATGCAGTTGCCGCCGTCATAGTTGCAGCACTCATGTACCAGCCACCGCGCTCTGCGGTACTGGCGGTAGTCCATGACGGGGATGGGTTCAGGCTTGCTTTTCTTCATGCTGGCACTTCCCGCACCCGCCGCAGTTGTCGCAGCCCTGGCAGGCATGGGCTTCCGGCTCCGGGCCGGTGGGCGCGTCTGCCGGTTCCGGCTGCAACAGGGCAAGGGGCAGGTCGATATTCAGGTGGACGGTCACAAGATAGTGAGCGGTAGTCATAGGCGGTTCCTCCTTAATTTTTTGTGAATTTCAAGGCTATTGAGTTGATTTTGCGTTGCAAATGGCATATACTATAAGTGCAATAAACTTGAAAGGGGCTGATACAATGGCTAACACGACAAATTTCAGCGTCCGTATGGACAGCGACATCAAAAAGCAGTGTGAAACGCTTTACAACGAATTAGGCGTGAACCTTACCACAGCGATCAATGTCTTTCTGCGTCAGTCGCTCCGCGCCGGTGGCTTTCCCTTTGAAGTCAGGCTGGAACAGCCCAACAAGGAAACCATTGCCGCCATGTTGGAGGCAGAACGGATTGCGCGTGATCCCAGCGTGAAGCACTACTCCGATGTGGAAGAAGCCCTCCGGGAGCTGAAAAGATGAAGCGCGACATTGTTTGGACGACAAAGTTCAAAAAGGACTACAAGCTGGCGATGAAGCGTCACATGGACATCGGCCTGCTGGATGACATCATCCGGGCCTTGTCACGGGGCGAAAAACTGCCAGAGAAAAACAAAGACCATGAGCTGACCGGCGATTGGGTGGGGCATCGGGAATGCCACATTCAGCCGGACTGGCTGCTCATCTACCGCATAGATGACGATGTGCTGGTGCTGACGCTGGCCCGCACCGGGACGCACAGCGACCTGTTCGATAAATGAGAGTGCTGCCGCCGTATGGGGAAACCTGTACGGCGGTTTTTCTGTGTGCAAAGGGTGTCACGAAACGGAGCTGTTGACAAACTCTGAAATCTCGCTTTATCATCTGAACCATGGTACAATAAAGAAAAAACGAGTGTGAAGCGTATGATGAGACGAGACGGCAGCAAACAACTGAAAATGACCT
>NZ_NFHK01000047.1:0-19570 GCF_002161315.1 Faecalibacterium sp. An77 | reverse complement strand
GGCCGCCATGAGCCAGCAATGCAGTTGGCCGATTGTTTCGCGGCCCCTTGAGGGGCTTTGTCCGTATTATGCCCTTCTAGGGCTTCCTCAAGCCCCCGGCTTTGCCGGGGGTCATGACTGCCCGTTTTGAAACCGCCGGACTTGTCCCGTCGACTCTACCTCTTTGAACTGCACCGCCCGGGCAGAGGCATGGCCGTCCCTGCCTCGAAAAAAATTTTTTGCCCGAATCTCAAACAGGCCAAAAAGCAAAAGACCGGTTCCGCCCTGAATATACCATGGACGGGACCGGTTTCTCTGGATGTTCTGCACTGCACCGGGGCTCCCCGGCTGCGGATGTCTTATTCCGTGTGCGTGTTCTTCAGCAGGTAATCCTGGATTTTCTTCAGCTGGGTCTCTTTCAAAAGGTAGTCCACATAGAAGATCTTGGTCTTTTCGGGCAGGCGGACATTGTAGATCCGGGAGGGGGAAATCAGAATATCCACGGGCAGAGGGTCCCTGCGGTATTCGTTCAGGGAGCTGATTCCCAGGATGCGGATTCCCTCTCCGCAGTACTGGGTGATCTGACGGACCATATTGTCGGCGATCCCCTCCCCCAGATCGCAGAGAACCAGTGCGCTGAGTTTGCGGCTGGAGTAGGCCCGGAGGTAAATGGCCAGGTAGGAAATCTCATGGACATTGGCCGCCGCCCCGTACCGCTTTTCAAGGACGCCGTTGATCCTGCGGGCCATGTCCATCTCCCGGCCATATCGGTTGGACACGTCCTGCAGAATGGTGTTGGTCTCGAAATAGCCTCCCCGTATCCGCAGGATCATTTTCTGGATATGGACCGACAGCTTGCCGCAAAGCTCCTCGTTGCTGCGGTATTCGGTGCCGAATTCCTGGTCCACCGCCGCCAGAAACTCCCTGGTTACCTCTATATATTCCTCGGGAGCGGCATCGTCTTTGCCGAGGGTATACAAAATCCGTCTGGCCCGCAGGCATTCGGTCAGATAGGCTTTATCCCGGGCAGAGAGGGTGTAGCCGGCCTTTTCCACCCATTCGGCCAGCACATCAACGCAGGGGCAGGAATCGGGCGTTTCCTGCCCGTCCAGCACAAACCCCTTCTGGGACCGCATCAGGGTGACAAAGAGATCCAGCGCAAACCCTTCCACCGACTTGTCAATCAGCCGGCACCCCTGTGCCGCCAAAATATCGGGCAGGCCCCGGTAAAAGGCCATGTAATCCTCATAGGGACCGGCCCCAAAGAGAAACGTCATCAGCCGTTCCATCATAATGGAGCCAAAGGTGGAGTAATTGATGAACTGGGCCAGGGCGTGCCGCTTTTCCGCCTCGCTGCCGCTGATCCACATGCCGCGGGTTCCGGTTTCCAGCCGGAGGCCGGGATACCAGGTCAATGTATCCTGGATCTGCTTTTTGGTGTGGAGAACCGCTGTGTTGGAGGCACAGAGCTTCTCCGCCGCCCGCTGGATGGAAACCGGCTCCCGCCGGAAAAACAGCCAGGCAAACCCAAAGAGAAACCGCTCTCTGGACGTCTCGGGCAAAACCATCCGCTTGCTCTGGCGGATCATGCCGTCCAGATAGTTCTGGATGACGGCCTTATCGCTGCTTTTGACATAGTAGCCGCCCCCGCTGCCCGAGTGTATCGAGACCTTTTCTTTCCGCAGCATTTCATTGAGCTCGCTGATCTCGCTGCGCAGGGTCCGCTGACCGATGGAGAGTTTCTCCATCAGTTCCTGCGAAGAAAGAGTTTCGTTCTCGACGATTGCCCGGAGCAACCGGATTTTTCGGCTGTACATGTTCTCCCCCGTTTCCGCGGCAGCCCACGACCCCAGCCCCCGCGCAGCCCCTTGGTCTGGGGCCGGCGCAGGGGCCGGGGTCTTTTTCCGTTATGCGGCTGCGTCCTGATTCTTCATTCCAAAGATATATGTTAGCGCAAACGCCACGGCAAATGCAATACCATTGATCAAAATGTAGAGGGGCAGCTGTTTATTCAGGTAGAGCAGCATGCCGGGGATGCCGGTCACCGACATGCCGGTACCCTGCAGGCCAAACAGTGCCGAAAGCCAGCCGCCGACACCGCCGCCCACACAGCCCCAGACAAAGGGGCTGACCAGACGGAGGTTGACGCCAAAGATGGCGGGCTCGGTGATGCCCAGCAGGCCCGACACAGCGGACGGATAGGCCAGAGACTTCATCTTGACCGATTTGGTCTTGACCGCCACCGCCATGGCGGCGCCGGCCTGGGCCACGATGCCGCAGGAACCCACCGGGTTGACGGGGTTCCAGCCGGTCTTGGACAGCATCTCAATTTCCACCAGGTTGAGGGCATGATGGACGCCGGTGATGACAATCACCTGGCACAGGGCGCCCCAGATCAGGCCGCCCACCCCAAAGGGCAGCTGGAACAGGAAGGACACGACGTCCACCAGCGCCATCTCCACCGAGTGGAACACCGGACCCACTGCAAACAGTCCCAGGCACAGCGACAGCAGAACCGTCACAAAGGGGGTGACAATCAAGTCCAGCGCGTTGGGCACATGGTCATGCAGCCACTGCTCGATTTTGGACCCCAAAAAGCCCACAATGAACGCCGGCAGCACCGAGCTCTGGTACCCGTTCACCTTGATAAAGCCAAAGAACAGCAGCGGCTCGGCGTTGCCTTCTGCCACGTCCCAGGAGGTGGGCAGAATGTTGTGGACCAGCATCAGGCCCACCACAATGCCGATGACCGGAGAGCCGCCGAACTTTTTGAAGGCGGACCAGCAGACCAGAACCGGCAAGAAACTGAACGCCGTATCGGTCAGAATCTGGGTGAAGGAGAGGAAATTCTGGGGGATGGAATCGGTGGTGAGGCCCAGCATCGCTAGGAGATCCGGCTGGGTCAGGAAGCCCCGCAGGCCCATGAACAGGCCGGTGGCCACCATAACCGGGATGATGGGCACGAACACATCGGCAAACACCCGCACCAGGCGCTGGGCTGCGTTTCCGTTCTGTGCCGCAGCGGCGGCCTGTTCGTTTTTGGATGCGCCGGGAATGCCCAGCTTGATTACTTCATCATACACCTTGTTGACAATGCCGGTCCCCAGGATGATCTGGTACTGTCCTGCGGTGAAAAAGCATCCCTTGACCAGGGGCAGGCTCTCCACCTCGTTGTCGTCGATGATCTCGCGGTTTTTGACCATCAGGCGAAGTCTGGTCGCGCAGTGCGCCGCCGACAGGATGTTGTCCGCGCCGCCCACCACGTCGATGATCTGGCTTGCTACCGATTGATAATCCACTGTCTGTGCCATTTACGATACCTCCAATATCCAAGTTGACACCCTGATGTTTTCCTGCGAAACAATATGAATCCTTGTGTCTGCCCCGAAATACGCCTTGCAGGTGAAGGTCGTTTCACCGTGGTTGACAAAGAGCTCCGCGGTGGACTGATCCAGATAGATCCGAAGCGCATCCAGCCGGGCCAGACTCAGGTGTTTTTCATCGTATCCCTCCCCGTTCCATTTTTTTCGCATAACCTGCATCGTCCGGCTTTCCGGCCGATAGCAAAGTTTCAGCACCGAACCAAAATCAAAGGTGACGGCCTGACTGCCCAGGCCCTCGGCGGACAGCTCCAGACTGGCCGTTCCGCGGTCGATCACAGCGGCGCCGGCACATTCGGTCCGCTGTTCCTGCCGACGAAGCTGCTTCAATTCCTCTGCGGGCCGCTGGCAAAGCGCGCCGCCGCGGACAAACAGTTCCCGCGGGATGGTCAGGCTGTGGAGCCAGCCCTCCCGGACAGGTGGCTGGCTGAGCTGATAGTCTTTCTCCCCCGACCCGAGCCAGCCAAACAGCAGGCAGCGGCCGCTCTCATCCACAAAGGTCTGCGGGGCATAGAAATCCAGTCCCTCGTCCAGCAGGGCGGCGGGACCTTCTGTTTCAAACCGTCCCCGGGAATAGTCCATCCGCCCCGGCAGCACCAGCGGGACAGTTCCTCGTTCGGACTGTCTGCTGACCAGCAGAAACTCCTGTCCGTCCACCTCCACCAGATCCGGGCACTCGCACATGTAACCCATTTCCAGCCCGGGACCCAGCACACTGCCCATCCAGTCCCAGTGCAGCAAATCATCCGACCGGAAAAGCGCGGCGTTCCCCTTGAGCTCCCGGGTCTGAGCCCCTACCAGCATCCACCAGTGATCCCCTTTTCGCCATACTTTGGGGTCACGGAAATGCGGAGTGTAGGCCGCAGGCTTCAAAACCACCGGTCCCAGTTTTACAAACCGCCGGCCGTCTCGGGAGACGGCGGCACACTGATAGGACTCCCGGCCGCCCTCGGCATCCCGGACATTTCCGGTATAAAAGAGGTAGTACTGCCCGCCGACCGCAAGGCCGGAACCGGAATAGCAGCCATCCTTTTCATACCACTGGACCGGCTCCAGGGTGCTGCCCTGGTCGGTCCAGTGCAGCAGGTCTTTGGAAACGCAGTGCCGCCACTGCTTTTTGCCCTGCGGGGTCACCTCGGGCAGCCACTGATAAAACACGTGGAACTCGCCCCGGAACTGGGCCAGACCATTGGGATCGTTGAGAAATCCGTGGTCTGGCGAAATATGATACACCGGCTTCATGCACCTTCGCTCCTTTCTCTTCGGACGTCCCCATTTTACAACAAAACCCAACGAAACAAAATTCATTTTTTTGCCTTGCCCCTGTGCAGAAAGAGGGATGCTTTCTGCGGTCCAAAAGGTTGCCGAATGGCGCCGGACACCGTATACTCAAAGTACCCACTTACACAGGAAAGAAAGGACCCACCTTATGGAAAGACAGAGTATATCCAATCAATTCATTTATGGCGGAGACTACAACTCCGAGCAATGGCTGGACCGCCCGGATATTCTGGCCCGGGACCTGGAAATGATGCAGAAAGCCCGGATCAACACCGTCACGCTGGGGGTGTTCTCCTGGTCCACTCTGGAACCGGAGGAAGGGGTGTTCCGGCTGGAATGGCTGAAAGAGATGGTGGACAACCTCTACGCCCACGGCATCCGGGTGATTCTCGCCACGCCGTCTGGCGCACGTCCCCGCTGGCTGGCTGAAAAATACCCGGAGGTTCTCCGGGTCCGGGAGAACCGGGTCCGCAGCCTGTACGGAGAGCGGCACAACCACTGCTACACCTCCCCCGTCTACCGTCAGAAAGTACGGATCATCAACCAGAAACTGGCCCAGACCTTTAAGGATCATCCGGCGGTCATCCTCTGGCACATCTCCAATGAATACAGCGGCGAATGCCACTGCCCCCTCTGCCAGGCCGCCTTCCGCCGCTGGCTGAAACAGCGCTATCAGACCATCGACGCCTTGAATCACGCCTGGTGGACCACCTTCTGGAGCCATACCTATACCTCGTTTGATCAGGTGGAGAGTCCCTCCACTCTGGGCGACAGCGGACTGCATGGCCTGTCTCTGGACTGGATGCGGTTTGTAACCGCCCAGACCACCGATTTCATGTGTGAGGAGATTCGTGCTCTCCGCCAGGCGGGCGCCACCCAGCCGGTGACCACCAATTTTATGGAGGATTATATCGGGCTGAATTACTATGAACTGGCCCGGGAAATCGATGTCGTCTCCTGGGACAGCTACCCGCTCTGGCGCTATCAGTCGGACAGCCGGACCGCTTTGAACACCGGGATGCAGCATGACATGATGCGTACCATGAAGCACGCCCCCTTTCTTTTGATGGAATCCAGCCCCTCCAGCCTCAACTGGCAACCGGTCAGCAAGCTGAAAAAGCCGGGCCTTCTGCTGAATGCTTCGCTCCACGCCGTCGCCCACGGTGCGGACAGCGTCCAGTATTTCCAGATCCGGCAGGGCCGGGGCGGGTTTGAGAAATTCCACGGCGCAGTGATCGACCACTACGGCGGAGAGGACACCCGGGTTTTCCGGGAGGCCACCCAGACCGGGCAGGCCCTCCAGGCACTGGCCTGCGTCGCCGGCAGTCAGGTATCCGCCCAGGCGGCGGTGCTCTGGGACACCGAAAGCCGCTGGGCCATGGAGCGGGCCCGCGGCCCGCGGAACGAGGGTCTGTTCTACCACGAGGCGGTCTTTAAGTCCTATCAGGCCCTGCGGAAGTGCAGGCTGAATGTGGACCTGGTCCAGGTGGAACAGCCGCTGGACGGCTACCGTCTGGTGGTGGTCCCCATGCTCTATATGTTCCGGGCCGGGATTGAAGAGCGGCTGCGCCAGTTCGTCCAAAACGGCGGCACCCTTGTCATGACCTATTGGAGCGGCATTGTCAACGAAAGCGACCTGTGCCATCTGGGCGGGACGCCTCACGGCCTGACCGATCTGCTGGGCCTGCGCAGCGAGGAAATCGACGCCCTGTGCACCGGAGAGGTTCATCACTTTACGGCTGGCCCCGGCGCCCCTCTGTACACCTGCAGAAACCTGTGTGACCTGGTACGGCTTCAGGGCGCCCAGCCCCTCATGACCTATACCGACGACTTCTACAAGGGATATCCCGCCCTCACCGTCCACTCCTATGGCAAAGGCACGGCCTACTACCTCTGCACCGATGCCGAGGAGGCATTCTACAATGATTTCTACCGGGAAATGGTGTCCCGGACAGACCTCTCTCCCATCCTGCCTCATCTGCCCGAAGGGCTCGAAGTGTCCAGCCGGCAGGACCCGGAAAACGAGTACATTTTCGTTCAGAATTTCACTGACGAGGCCATTGCGCTGCCGGCCCCGGCAGACGCTGCGCTCCTTTTCGGCGACTTTTCCGAGGGTAAAGTGCAGGGCTGCTCCACGGTGGTGTTCCGGCAGAAACGGTCCTAACATTTCCCCCTGCAAAAACCGTTCCTTCATTTGGTCCGCGCTGTTTTTCCTATAAAGAGAAAACGGCGTGTGACGCCGCCCATCTTTCTTTTTGACTGCATCCCAGCCTGATAAAAAAGCCCTGCGGAATTGGAAAATTCCGCGGGGCTTTTGGTTTTCGAGCGATGCTGTTTTGAAGCCCGCCGGGCCCTTTGCCCCAATGGACAGAACGGATCGTTTTTCTCTCCCTTTTTCCCTGAATTTGTGCTATAATGACTGACAATACCATCTTTTTTCGCAGCCTTGCACAGGCTGTTCTGCTCCACCGTAGGGGAACTGTCAGGAACGTTCGTCCGGTCCTCTCAGGCGGCATGGGTTTTGCCGCCTGTTCCGATGGCGCCAGCCGGAGGTGCTCTCCCGCGCTGCGGACAGCGTTTTCGGCAAGCAATGCCTGCGGGCGCGGCAGAAACAGCAGCTTTAAGCTTCCCTGGATGCAGCAAAACCCGGGGTTATGGCGGAATCATGCGCCCGATCAAAGAGAAAGAAAGCAGGTGCCTGAAATGTACAAAATTGGACACATCGGCCGTTGGGAGACCCTGCCGGAAGCGGCTGTGGCCATTTATGACCGCGATCTTCCCAAACTGGAGGCCATGCTCCAGGGCGGACTGGACCTCAACGCCCCGATCCGGATCAGCGGGTACACCAAGCTCATGCCGCTGGAAATCGCCGTCTTTCGGAATGACCCTGCCATGATTCGTTATTTGCTGGAGCGGGGCGCCGACCCGGAAAAGGCGGAGGAAAAGCCTCTCCCCCTCGCTGTGGTCCGCTGCTGCGGCCCCGAAGTGGTGAAACTCTTTATCGAACAGGCCAAGCAGCTGGACGAAGCCCACAAGCGGCGGCTTTTCCAGGAAATCCGCTGGGGCAACCGTCCCGAGAACATTCCTGTCCTGGAAAAGGCCGGCATCACCGTGGCCCAATACGGCGGCGAGGCCCTCCGGGCTGCCGCGTCGGAGGGAGACTTCACCCTGGCTAAGCTGCTTCTGGAAAAAGGCGCAGACATCAACTACCATCTGCCGGACGTGGTCTATCCTTGTGCCTCCACGCCGGTTACCGAGGCGGCCCGCTCCAACAATCTCCCCATGGTGCGCTGGCTCTTTGAGCATGGGGCGGACATCACCCTCCCGGACAAATATGGAGACCGTCCCTACACGGTGGCGGTCCGCAACAAAAACCAGGAAATGGCCGACTATCTGAGAACCCTGGAGCCGGAAGATCTGTACAGCAAACAGGAAAAAGCCCGCCAGCTGGCTCCCTACAAGCTGCCCGTCAAACTGGTGAATTACCTGAAAACCAGTCCCCTGCGGCTGGAATTCCCGGAGCAGAAATGGGTGAAGTGGGTGGAGCTCTGCCCCTACATGGATCTGAAGGAAATGAAGTGGAAGCGGAGAAAGCTGCTCTCCCTCATGGCGCGGATGGATAACTATAGCGACTATCTGCTTTTGTGGAGCCCCAGAGACCGGAAACTCTGGTATCTGGACACCGAGCACGAGGAGTTTCATCCTCTGGCCAAGTGGGATGAGTTCATCGCAGACCCCGGCCGGTACCTCAATGGGATGATTGCGGGCGAGTTCGAGGAATCCGATGCCGGTTCCAAAGCCTGAACTTCTCAGAAGGCACCGCGCCCCTCTCGGCCAACACTTGCACCGGCCTGTCCCCAGGCGCCCAATATCCCTAACGATCTCCAAAGCGGAAATTTTATTCCGTTTCCTTTTGCAGGAATCCAAGCCCGGCAAGCTTTTCCATGGTACGACCTGTACAAAACTTTGGTTTCTCATCTAACAAACGCGCAAAACGCCCGGCAGAATGTCGCAAGACAGACCGCCGGGCGTTCTCTCTATCTATTTCATGAGCCGCCGCATCCTTGTGCAGGTCTGCGGGGCCATCTTTAACGCGCCATCTGGAACAAATTCAGGCAATCCCCAGTATCCGGCAGACTCTGCGGCGGGTAAAGCGGTAAACGCCATAGAGCACCGCCGACAAAACAAGAATCACCGCAGCACAGGTGCCCATCCCTGCAAATTCGCCGGGCGTGAAACGGTTGTCGTTGAAGTAGAGAATCATGCCATAAAAGGCACTGATGACGGCTGTTCCCACAACGGCGGGAACCAGAAACACCCTGGAAACCTGCCCCCGGACTGTCTGGAACAGATAGGCGTTGGACGCTCCCAGATGCCGCAGGTCCTCGTACACGCGGGCATTGGTGAGGGCCAGGGTCATACAGCGGGTGAACGCGATGACCACCACCGCCGCAAAGCAGATCAGCGCAATGAAGATAAACAGCATCAGAAAAACCGCCATGGTGGTCACAAAATCGTTTTGATCCAGGACGCGGAACTGGGGCATATAAAGCCAATAGTTCCGGAAATCCGAGGTGTCGCACTGGTTATAATCGATGACGGTCAGGCCGTTGGCTTTCAGGTATTCCGGGTCGTCGTAGTTATAGCTTCCCTTTTCGGCTATTTGCAGCTGCCGGCTCACCGGGTCCCAGGCGTCGAACACCTCTGCCTCCGGGCCGGAGCGATTGACGATCTCATGAAACAGGGCATCTGCAAAGGGATAGCTGGCCTGCACGTCCGCCACATTGAAGCAGACATAGGTCTGTTTCCAGTCATCCGTAAGGCCCCGGGTGATGGCGGCGTAATCGCCATCATCCAGCACATAGCACCCCAGCAGCATGGTGAACCGCAGCGGCTGGGCCGGGACGACGTTCAGGCTTTCCCCGGTAACCATGTTGGTGACGATGGTCACATCGCCGCCCGACAGATAGTCCCCGCCGCCCTCGTCATCCAGCACATTGGCACAGGTGCCGGGCGCCAGGTCAACCCTTTGGCCGGTGAGGGCATTCCAGGCCGACTCGGAGAAGAAGGTTCCGCCGGATGCAATTTCCCGGTATTCGGTGGTATAGGTAACCCCCAAGACGCCGTTGTTCCTCTCGATGGACACCGTGCCGTCACCGCCCAAAGACGCCGCCTCCACCTGCGCCCAGGAAGTGATCTCGACGCTGTATTCCTGCGCCAGAGTTTCCACCTCCTGCCGCCCGATCTGTTCCTGATCGCTGCGCATGTGGTATTCAAAGTCCACCGGCCGGCTGGAAAAGCTGTAGGCTGAGCTGCTGCTCAGCATGGGGGAATAAAAGGCGGCAAAATAGGCTCCGGCAATCAGCAGCGTCATCACCAGCATATTCCGCACCGTCTGCCGGCCCTGGAATTTCATCATGGATGTGGTGATGATGTTTTGGTATCTCTTTCCCCTTCGCCAGCCGTTCACCACCGTGTGAAGGAGAATCATGTAGATGCCCACAAGGGCAGGCAGATAAAAAACCGCGCTCACCGCAGAAGGCGGATACCAGCAAAGGACATTCACAAAGAAGCCCGGCATCAGGTAGCCGGCCAGCGCGCCTGTCACCACCAAAAGAATCCCCACCCGGCCATACCAGGGTTTGACCTCCCGGATGGGTTCCGAGCGGTGGGACTCCTGAACCACGTCCATGATGTTGGTGCGCCTGACGGCACGGTTCCCCATCCAAAACAGGACCGCCACCACATACCCGGCAAAGAGCAGGGCCAGCAGATAGGCCTTCGGGTCAAAAGTCAGGGCCATTTCCTTGGAATCCACCAGAAACAGCCGGAATATCTGCCACACGCCCCAGGCCAGCGGACCGCCCAGAAGGGCCCCTGCCGCACAGGAGAGCAGAGAGAGCACTGCCAGCTCCTTTCCCATTTCGGCCTGGAGCTGGCGCCGGGCGGCGCCCAGCGCCAGGAACACGCCTGTCTCCCGGGATTTCTGCCGGAAGAACAGCCCGGCGGCATAGGCCGTAAAGACGGCGCATCCCACCACCGCCAGAACAAACACCATCATCACCTGTTTGCGGGAGTCGCCGCCCTCCGGCAGCACCGACAGGATGGTGGGCGAACGCATCATACAGCTGTAGGCCGTAATCAGCAGGACCGAAAAGAAGCTGCACCCGGCCAAAAGAGCATACCGGCTCTTGTTTTTGCGCCGCAGCACACCGTAAACTTCAGAAAAATGCCGCATCGTATCACTCCTTGTCCATTTCCCGGATGGTGTCCAGCAGTTTGTCCTGAAACGCGGCCCGGTCGTCCGGCCCTTTGGCCAGCGTCTTCCAGACCACCCCGTCCCTGAGGATCACCACCCTGTCGCAAAAAGACGCCGCAAACGAATCGTGCGTCACCATGAAAATGGTGGCCTCCAGCACATCCCGCGCCTGTTCAAAGGAGCGGATCACCGCCCGGCTGGACTTGGAATCCAGGTTTCCGGTGGGTTCATCCGCCAGAATCAGCAGCGGATGATTGATCAGGGCCCGGGCCACGGCGGTGCGCTGCTTTTCGCCGCCGGAAATTTCCGCCGGGTATTTGTCCCGGATGGCACCGATCCCGAACACCGTACACAGCTGGTTGGCCCGCTCCTCGGTCCGGGCCGTGACAGCGCCGCCGATGATGGCCGGCAGCAAAATATTTTCCCGGACGGTCAAGCCGTCCAGCAGCAGAAAATCCTGAAACACAAACCCCAGCTGCTGGTTGCGGACCTGGGCCAGTTCCTCCTCCCCCAGCCGGGCCAGCTCGGCACCGTCCAGGGTGATGCTGCCTTGATCGATGGGTATATAGCAGGAGATGCAGTTCAGCAGGGTGGTCTTGCCCGAACCGGACGGCCCCATCACCGCCACAAACTCCCCTTTTTTCACTTCCAGGGACACGCCCTTGAGAACTTCGTAGGAGGTTTTTCCCACCTGATAGGATTTGTGCAGATCTTGTACCTTCAGCATGATATCGCCCGTCCTTTCCCGGCTGCATGGTTTCTTTTGACAAGTCCATGATACCGGCGGCAGCGGCCTGCTGCAAACGGGGCTGTCACATTTGGCACCGGGACGGTCAAGTTTTGCTCGCAAGCCGCGGAGGACGTCATTTTTGGCGGGTTTTATGTCAAGTTTGATTTTGAGGAATCTCTCCCCTGTGGTACAATAAAGCCATCATTTCTTTCACCAACAGGGGGAATCGCTGTGCTGCGAATTGGGATCTGCGACGATCTGGCGGATGCGCGTCTGGTTCTTCGCTCGACGCTGGAACGCATCCTGGACACCAGAAATGTGCCGGCGCAATATTTCGAGTTTTCTTCGGGCGAAACACTGCTGCAGTGGTACGGCCGCCATGCCGGGGAGCTGGACCTGCTCTTTCTGGACATGGAACTGCGGGAAATGGACGGCATGGAGACCGCCCGCCGCCTTCGGGCGGCAGACGAGGGGCTGCAGCTGGTGTTTGTCACCGGCTATGCGGACCATGTATTCGACGGGTATTCGGTGGGCGCTCTGGGTTATCTGATGAAGCCGCCCCGGAACGAACAGCTGGAATCGGTTCTGGACCGCGCCCAGGCCGCCCTGGTGCGGCAGCTGGACCAGGCTTATATCTGCCGCAGCGGAGAGACCTACTACCGCATTCCGATGGGGAAAATTTTGTACTTTGCCTCCGACCGGCGGCAGGTGGAATGCGTCACCCCAGACCGGACTTATACCTTTTACGGAAAACTGGACGCCGTAGCCGCCGACGTGGGGAGCCGTTTTGTCCGGATTCACCAGCGCTATCTGGTCCGGGCCGGGGCGGTCGCCCGGCTGGAAAGCGGCGAAGTCACATTGCAGGACGGAACCCGTCTGCCGGTCAGCCGCTCCTGCCAGCAGTCCGCCCTGCTGGCTCTCACCCGGGCGGAACTGGAGGGATAATGCCATGCTGATGATTCACCAACTGTGGCAGAGCGGCCTCTGGATTCTGTCGGCGGCCCTGAACGGTTTTGTGCTCTTTTCCGCCTGGGTGGGTTTTGCACAGGTCCGCCGGGGCTGGTTCTGGAAGGCAGCCCTGTTTTTGAACTTGGCCATCACCAGCGTGGCCGTCATCTGGATCGGGGACCCCAACCTCCTCTATGCCCTGCCGGTATTTCTGCTGCCGGGCCTGCTGTCCACCCAGGGGCCGCGGCCGGGACGGCTGGCGGTCTCCATCATCTTTTTCACCCTCATCATGTCCGTCAGCGCCATCCTGGACACCTATCTGGAATGGATGTCCTACATCGGCTTAAACCAATTTCTCCGCTCGCTGATGTATGGCGGATTGTATCTTTTGTTCCGCCGCCGGCTGCCCAGACAGCCTCCCAACCTGTCGGGGCGGCTGTGGAATCTGGTGCTGGGGCTGGCTGCCATGCCCCTGTGCGCTCTGATTGCGGTTGTCCTGCTGACCTCCCGCAAATACCAATCCCCGGAGGTCAACGCCGTGGCACTGAATCAGGGACTGGTGGTGCTGCCTTTGGCCCTGTTCACCGCCCTGATGCTTCTGCTGGCCATCTCGGTATTGGCCGACCACGAGCGCCTGGAGCGCAGCAGCCAGCTGGCCAGCCTGCGGGAAACTTACTATCAGGGGTTGCAGCAGCAGGAAACCCAGGTGCGCCGCCTGCGCCACGATCTGCGGAACCACCTCACCGTCCTGCAGGGTCTGCTGGAGGCTGGAGAATCCGCGCAGGCACTGGACTACCTGCACCAGATGTCCGACTCCCCCGCTTTCCAACCTAAAGGCCGCATCTGCGAGAACGAGACGGCCCAGGTGGTTCTGTCCTCCAAGCTGGAGGAACTGGACCGGCGGGGCATCCCCGCCGATCTCGCGGTTTCTCTGCCCGCAAAGCTGCCCATGGCAGACACCGACCTCTGCGCCCTTCTGGGCAACGCGCTGGACAACGCCATCGAAGGGACCAGCGGTGCGGCGGAGCCCCGGGTCACCGTCCGCTGCAAAGCGGACAAGGGGTTGTTTATGCTGCAGGTTCTGAACCCGGTGGGCCGACCTGTTCCGGCGGATCTTTCCACCACCAAACCAGACAAAACCGCCCACGGTTTTGGCCTGCCCGGGATGCGGGAGATCGCAGAGCGATACCACGGCACTCTGGAGGCCGGCGTCCGGGACGGCCGGTTTGAACTGGTGATTTGCTTTCCGCTCCTGCCGCCGGAGAACCCGTAATCACGCGCCGGTCCCGCCCGGGGCCATCGTCCTGATATGACCGGATTTTTGTCGAGCAAAATCTGTTTGGCGGCCATTTCGATGGCCGTCTTTCTTTGGGTCTGCCCCTTGACGTTTGGGAGCTTCCATGCTATTTTCATACTAACAATCGTCAAAAAACGGGGAACAGATGCGCAGAATTTGAGGCTTTGTGCGCAAAATTTGCACTCCGTTGCGGAAGGGAGAATGGCAATGCTGCGGATCGCCATATGCGACGACGAAGAAAAGCAGATCCATCAGACAGAGGCGTTATTGGATGACTATTTTCAGTCCCGGCCCGGGCTGAAAGGGCAAGTGGAAGCATTCCAGAGCGGCGGGGCGCTGCTGGCAAGGGCGGAGAATGCGGGAGGCTTTGACCTCTATCTCTTGGACATCCTGATGCCCAAGCCCAGCGGGATCGACACCGGCCGGCTTCTGCGGGCTCTGGGCGAGGGCGGCGAAATCATTTATCTCACCCACTCCAACGATTTTGCCGCCGACAGCTACGACGTCCAGGCCTTCTTTTATCTGCTCAAGCCCGTCGAAAAAGCCAAACTCTTTCAGGTGCTGGACGGGGCAGTGGAAAAGCTGAACCGGCGGCGGAGCAGCGCCATTATGGTCAGCACACCGAACGGGCCACGGCGGATTCTGCTGGAACAGATTCGGTATGTGGAGCGGGTGGGGCGCTGCATGCGCTACTACTGCACCACCGGCGTGGTGGATTCCCAGAGCATCCGGGTTTCCTTCCGCGAGGCGGCTTCTCCCCTGCTGGCTGACCGGCGCTTTTACCTGTGCGGAGCCAGCTTTGTGCTGAACTTCCAGCATGTGACCGGCGTAAGCGGCCAAATCGCCCTGCTGGACAACGGCCAGACGGTGGCGCTGCCCCGGACCTCGGCCGTGGATTTCAAAAAAGCCTGGGGCGGCTACTGGCTGGAGGATCGAAACGCATGGTAGAGCTGTTTATTATGGAGTATTTGACGGTTCTATATATGATGATGGCGTTTCTGTTCATGGACAGCCGATATTCCCGGCGGCGGACCATTTTCATTGTTTCCTGCGTCACCCTCCTGCTGATGGCGGCGGTGGCCGTCCTGTACCGGTCGGTGGATCTGGACACCGCCTTTTGGACTTATGCAATGACCATACACATCCCGCTGATCCTGCTCTTTTTCTCGCTCAGCCGGTTCCGGGGATGGCGGCTTATCTTTCAGCAGCTCTCGGTCGTTCTGTTCTGTACGCTGATCCACCACGGAGCAGCGTTGTTCTACTACCTGTCCGGCAGCCGTTTCTGGGTGATGGTGCTGTCCTACGCCGTCCTCAGCGCAGGGGTCATCTGGTTTCTGATCCGCTTCCTGCGCCCTCTGTTTTTTCAGATCCTGCTGCAGCTGCACCGGGGCTGGTGGCTGATTTGCCTGGTCATGGCAACCTACTACATCATCGCCGTCTACCTGGTCCCCGGATATGCCGGCTTTGATCCAGGCGGCACCTTCCTCAAACCTGCGATCGGACTGCTGATGCTGGAGGTTTATTCCATCCTGATGTTTTACTTTACCAGCATCCGAAAAGAGTCGGAGGCCCGCCACGACGCGCAGCTCTCCGCTTTGCAGCTGTCCGCCCTGCAAAGCCGAAGAGAAGCTGTGAAGGCGGCGGAAGACGCCATCCGCACCGAGCGCCACGACCTGCGCCACCGGCTTCAGACGGTGGCCGAGCTGGTGTCCCGGGGCGACACCGATGCGGCGCTGGATTTTCTGGACGCCGCCCAGCGGCGGCTGGACGAGCAGAAGGCCATCCGCTGGTGCCGGCCGCCGGTCCTGGACGCAGTCTTTTCCTCCTACTTCGGCCAGGCCCAGAACCAGGGTATTTCGGTGGAGGCGAAAATCGCCCTGCCCGACGTCCTCCCTGTGGACGAGGGCGAGCTGGCCATCGTTCTGGCCAACGCTCTCGAAAACGCCATCCATGCCAATCTGGCGCTGCCTCAGGAACAGCGCTGCATCCGATGCAAGATGGTGGCCAATCCCGGCGTCATGCTGGAAATTGCCAATCCGTGCGCCAGGGATGTTGTCTTTGACATCGACGGCCTGCCGACAGCCCGGCAGGAAGGCCACGGACTGGGGGTGCAGTCCATCTCCGCCTTCTGCCGCAAAAATGGCGCTGTCTGCCAGTTCGATCAGACCGGCGGATGGTTCCGGATGCAGATGGTATTGTAATCCTCCCACAAGAAACGGGCCAGGCAGCCTCTAGGGCTTGCCTGGCCTGTTTTGTCTCGCTTTCCATCGGCTGAGGAAATGTTGGGATGCTGATTTTGGTCAATCCGGATTCTGTTCCCCGAGGTTCTGGATTTCCCGGTCAAGGATGGCTTTCAGGGCTCCAATGTGGAAGCCGTCAATGGTGCGGTGGTTCACTTCGACCGACAAATGAACCCACAGCCGCCCGTTTTCCTGGTAATATTTTCCCCAGGCCAGCCGGGGCACAGTATCATCCTTATCAAAATTGTGTTCGTTGGTCAGAGCTGTAAAGTCAAACCAGGGCGTACACGAAAAATAGATCAGACTGTCGGTTTCTTCGCCGGAACGGATAAAACAGGTCTGCTGTTCGCTCTGCTCCTGGGCGTTGCGGCAGAAGGACTCCCACTCCGGTTCCCACGGAAGGGTCACAATTTTGAAAACCTCCGAACCTTTGGGCATATAGGTGAAGCTGGGGTTTGCCTGGTCCAGCACCACCAGTTCGTCCCCGCGGATGCGGATACAGAACTCCGGGACGGAATTCAGAGCCTTGGTACACACCCAGACCATCAGCATATAAAAAGACACGCCCCGGGCTTTTGAAAGGCGCTTGATCTCGGTCACGTCCACTGGAATGGTGACCGAGTAAAAGGGATAGTCCATCTTCGAAAACATCTCATAAATTTCTCTGCGGGCCCATTTGGCCTGGTCCAGTCGTTCCATATGGCTGCCTCCCTGTTTTGGTGGGTTATTGATCCTATTGTACTATGGTCCGCCGCGTTTGGGAATAGAAATCCCTCCGATTTTGCTATCGGAAGACCGCTGTCCCCTGTTTTGGAAGTGTCAGGGCCCATCTGCGGGAAACAGTTCGGCTGTTCATCCCGGACAGGGCACCGCCCGAACCGCGGAAGCAACCGGATGCACACCCTCACACGTTTTCACAAAAGTGCATGCCGGTCATCTCTGTGAAGCGAAATTTCTGCTCGTGATCGTCCATATCGAATCACATTTCATTGTGTGATCTGCTCACCTTGACAAGTTGGACTCTTTCTGTTATCCTATAGCCACAGGTTAGATATATCTAACCAAGTAAATTTTCACATCGAAAGGAGCATCCTTATGAAGAAAGAACTTGCAACCGCTCTCAACACCTATCTCGCCAACATGGGCGTCATGTATATCAAGCTGCACAACCTCCACTGGAACGTGGTGGGCTCGGATTTCAAGCAGGTCCACGAGTATCTGGAAACGCTTTACGACGCGATGGCCGGTGTGCTGGACGAAGTGGCCGAGCTGCTGAAAATGCAGGGCGAACAGCCGCTGGCTTCTCTCAAGGATTACCTGGCAGCAGCTTCCATTCAGGAACTGCCCTCTGCCGAGCTGCGCTCCCGTGAGGTACTCCGCATCGTTCATGCTGACCTGACCCTCCTTCGGGATCAGGCACAGCAGATCCGGGCAGACGCGGCCGCCGATGACGTCTACGCCGTGGTCTCCATGATGGAGGACCATCTGGCCCAGTACAACAAGACTCTGTGGTTCGTTGAGGCCATGCAGAAATAAATTACTCCCTCTGCGGGGACGGTGGCTGCCGTCCCCGCTTTTTTGTGCGGACATCATAACAGAACCTTTTTCTGTTTTGGAGAAAGTCTCCTGTTTCCGAGCATTTTTATGTATGGAACGCTTGACCGGGCCAAAACTTTTTCTTCTTGTCTCCGCGCATTTCTTTCAAAACAGATCCGGATTGTGCGGTTTCTCTCCCTTTTTCTGGGAATTTATGTTATAATGCTTTGTAATATATCGGTTCTGCTTTTGACAGCGTTTGGCCGTCTCCCCACTGCAGCCAATGCGGTTTGCGATGGATCAAGGCTCGTGATGAACCTCGGTCTTTTTCAAGGCCGTTCGGGTCTGTTCTGGGGATGCAGTGGGGTTTTGCACTTGCATGCTCTGTGCTCTGGACAACTGGCCAGAGCGTTTTTGTTGGGGCCATCAAGCGGGCACTTCACCCGGATTTCACCCGAGACCGCGCAGACCTGACCGACATACGCCGAAAAGCAGACCACCCCAAAACGCTAGAATCTCATCCCCTGCCGCGGGCGCAGCAAGCGGGATCGTTCGCTGGATGAAACTTCACGCTGGAGGCACGCACCATGAAACTACTCAAACAAGCCGTTAAACTGATTTTACCCACTCTGGGCGCATTTCTTCTGCTGGGGGCTTACAGCGGCACCAACAGCCTCTCCTCCGCCCTCTATCAAGAGGGGCTTTCCACCGTATCGGTGATGGAAGAGATGGCGGAAAACGAGGACTGGGTCACCCTCTTTTCCAGCAATCAGAATCTGACCTCCATCCTCTCTGCCGTGGGTGACGGCGACTACTCCCGCCCCAAAGCCGTCTATCAGATTCGGCTGTCCGACGAGACGGTATCCCATCTCACCCGGAACGCAGATTTAGAGGCTTTTTCGGACACCCTGCAGGCATATCTCCGGGCCACCGTCCAGAGCTCCATTGCGGCCCAGATCAACGCCAAGGGCGGCGCTGACGCCCTGGCCGCCGCCAGCGCCTGCACCGCTTCCCGCATCTTTTTCTGTGACGACCTGCACGAAAATCTCCTCTATCTCTACACCTACGAAAACGCAGCGCCGGCCATGATTTCCTTCCTGGTGGGCGAGGACGGAGCGGTGTCCGCCACGGGCTTGTTTATCCTGTACGATGGCTTCCCTACCGGCTCGGCGGCAGAAATTCAGCAGTTTCTGTCCAGTCTGAATGTAGAAGTGACAGAGGTCTCTGTCCCTGCATAAATCAGCCCAAGCATAACCTTTCCGCGCTCCATACAGAAGCCTCAAGCGCTTCTCGCTCTTCGGCCGAGGCCGGAGGCGGCTTTCAAATCCGTTAAATAACGCAATCAAAGCCGTCGGCCTGCGAGATCAGACCGGCGGCTTTTTCTATCATGGTACCCTTTGCATCAAAAACCGCCGCCGAGCTGCTGAAGTGACCCCAAAAAGTTAGACAATATTTGAAAGCAAAAATTGTTTAAGCAGCCGAAAGGGCTTGTTGTCTGTGAATAGCAGGCGGCAAGCCCTTTAGTTTTGTCTTAATTCTGCGGTTGTTGTAATACTCAAGATAATTCACAAGTTCCTGCTTGAAGTGTTCCATAGACTCAAATTCTTGCAGATAAAGCAGTTCACTCTTGAGTAAGCCGAAGAAGTTTTCTGCCACCGCATTGTCCAGACAGTTCCCTTTGCGGCTCATACTCTGCCGAACACCTTTCACACGCAGCATACGTTGGTACTGCTTGTGCTGGTATTGCCAGCCTTGGTCAGAGTGGAGAACCAGTCCGGTTGCATCCGGTATGGTTTCAAAAGCTTTGGTGAGCATAGTTGTTACCATGCTTAAAACCGGTCGGTCAGAGATAGCATAGCTCACCAAATACCCATTGTGCAGATCCAGGATTGGAGAAAGATAGAGTTTCTGACCAAACAA
>NZ_NFHK01000046.1:0-20655 GCF_002161315.1 Faecalibacterium sp. An77 | reverse complement strand
TCCCTACCCCCTCTGGACTCCCTACCCACCCTAACGACCAGGGCAGCTTTGGCCCGGCGCGTCCAGTGGACGAAACAGCCGGGCCAAAGCTGGCGCAGCGCTCCGGTTTTTGCAAGCGCCCTCTGCGGCGCGCCGCAAAAATCGGCTAAGCGCAAGAGGACTGAACCCTGGACCCAAATGAGGAAGTCGCGGCGTTCAAAAGCCTAAAAAACACTGTCATGCCTGGCCCGTGGAAACTTTCAAAGCCTCAAACGGCGGCACGGGTGTTTTTCTTAACGGCTTTTGCCCGCCGCTCCGATTGATAAATGCGCCCGTGCGTGCGATGACACAAACAAAAAACAGCGAGGTTCCCACGCGGTTTTAGCCGCCGGGCCTCGCTGTTTGTTTTTGGTTTGGGTTTATTGGGCAGGTCCGTCCGAATCAGGGCAGCCGGCCTTATCGTAGGGCAGCAGCTCCTCGCTGATGACCGAGAGCATCTCGCCGAACTTGGCGCACTCCTCGGGGGTGAAGCGTTCCCGGATACGGGCCACGGCGCTCTGGACGCGGTCGCCTGCGCCGCAATAGAGCTCGTATTTCCGGGTCACATGGAGCAGGTACTCCCGCTTGTCCTGAGAGGAACGGGTCTTTTCCACATAGCCCTTGCGGACCAGACTGTTGATTTTATAGGCTGCGTTGGGGGTCGAGACGTGCATGAACTCGGCGAACTCGTTGACCGTAGGGGTTCCCAGTGCGCGGATGGCCTCCGCTGCAAAGATCTCCGCCGCGGACAGACCGGTCTCCTGGTCCTGAAACCGCGCGAACAGCTCATGGTAAAAGCGGAGGGTGAATTCCCGGTATGCTGTTTGGACAATCTGTTCCAGCATTCTGCTCCTCCCAGAGGGTTTGTGCCGCGCGGGGACGCCCGCTGTCAGGTACACGCAGGTCCTTTCACCAGGGCAAAGGTCAGCTCTGCGGTGGCGGCCACCTGGCCGTCCACCATGGCTTTTGCCTCGCCAATGCCCACGGGACCCTTCATCTTGGTCAGGGTGCACTCGATCTCCAGCACATCGCCGGGCACCACCTGGCGGCGGAACCGGGCATTTTTGATGCCGCCGAACAGGGCCAGCTTGCCCTTGTTCTCCGGCATGGACAGAAGGGCCACGCCGCCCACCTGAGCCATGGCTTCCACGATCAGGACGCCCGGCATCACGTGATACTGGGGGAAATGGCCCTGGAAAAAGGGCTCGTTGACGGTGACGCACTTGATGCCCTTGGCCCACTTGCCTTCCTCGCCGTCCACGATGCGGTCCACCAGGGCGAAGGGATAGCGATGGGGCAGGATCTGTGCGATTTCATCGGAACTGTACTTCATCATCTCTCAGCCCTCCCACTTCTTCAACAGGACGCAGGCGTTGTGGCCGCCGAAGCCCAGCGAGTTGGACAGCGCATAGTGAATGTCTGCGCTGCGGCCCTCGTTGGGGACGTAGTCCAGATCACAGGCCGGGTCGGGGGTCTTGTAGTTGATGGTGGCGGGCAGATAGCCGTCCTTCAGGGCCAGGGCGGTGAAGATGGCCTCCACCGCGCCGGCAGCGCCCAGCATATGGCCGGTCATGGACTTGGTGGAGCTGACCGCCATCTTGTAGGCGTGGTCGCCAAAGACGGTCTTGATGGCGGCGGTCTCGCCGGAATCGTTCAGCGGGGTGGAGGTGCCGTGGGCGTTGACGTAGTCCACCTGGTCGGCGGTGATGCCGGCGTCCTGGATGGCCTGAGCCATGGCCCGGGCGCCGCCCTCGCCATTGGGAGCGGGAGCGGTGATGTGGTAGGCGTCGCAGGTAGCGCCGTAGCCCACGATCTCGGCGTAAATCTTGGCGCCGCGGGCCACTGCGTGCTCATACTCCTCCAGCAGCAGGATGCCGGCGCCCTCGCCCATGACGAAGCCGTCCCGCTCCCCGTCAAAGGGGATGGAGGCCCGGTTGGGGTCGTCGCCCACGTGGAGGGCGCGCATGGAGGTGAAGCCGCCGATGGACAGCGGGGTCACCGCGGCCTCGGCGCCGCCGCACAGAGCCATGTCGGCGTAGCCGTCACGGATGTGGCGGAATGCGTCGCCCACAGCGTTGGAACCGCCGGCGCAGGCGGTCACCGGGCAGGTGCACATCCCCTTGAAGCCAAAGGCAATGGCGATCTGGCCGGCGGCCATATTGGCGATGCTGGTGGGGATGTAGAAGGGCGAAGCCTTGTCAAAGCCGCGCTGCAGGCAGCGGGTCTGCTCGCTCTCGGTGGTGGAGATGCCGCCGATGCCGCTGGACACGATGACGGCGCAGCGCTCCAGGTTTTCGGCGCTCAGGTCCAGGCCGCTGTCGGCCATGGCCTCCTTGGCCGAAGCCATGGCGAACTGGGTGTATCGGGCCATGTGGCGGACTTCCCGCTTGTCAATGTAGACGGTGGGGTCCCAGTCCTTGACCTCGGCGGCCAGATGGACCTTCTGGGCGGACGAATCGTACTGGGTAATGGGGGCGATGCCGCACACACCCTCACGGACGGCCTGCCAGCTGTCGGCGGTGTTGTGGCCCAGCGGGTTGACGGTGCCCATGCCGGTGATTACAACTCTGCGTTTTTCCATCTTGTGTTCCTCCTCACATTCCCATGCCGCCGTCCACGCTCAGCACCTGGCCGGTGATGTAGCCGGCCTCCTCCGAGGCCAGGAACGCCACAGCCGCCGCCACGTCCTCGGGGGTGCCGGGGCGGTTTGCGGGAATGGTGGACAGCATGGCCTCCCGTGCAGCGTCGGGCAGGGCCGCGGTCATATCGGTGGCGATGTAGCCGGGGGCCACCGCGTTGACGGTGATGCCCCGGGCGCCCATCTCCTTGGCCAGAGACTTGGTCATGCCGATGAGGCCGGCCTTGCTGGCGCAGTAATTGATCTGGCCGGGGTTGCCCCGCAGGGCCACCACCGAGCTCATGTTCACGATGCGGCCGTAGCGGGCCTTCATCATGGGCCGGATGGCCGCCTTCATGCACAGGAACGCGCCCTTGAGGTTGGTGTTGATGACGGCGTCGAAGTCCTCTTCCTTCAGCACCATGGCCAGGTTGTCCCGGGTGATGCCGGCGTTGTTGACCAGGATGTGGATGCCGCCCAGCTCCTTGACGGCGGTGTCGATGAGGGCCTTGGCGGCGGCGGGGTCGGCCACGTCGCCCTGGACGGCCCGGGCCTCAACGCCCAGTTCCTTCAGCTCGGCCAGGGTCTTCTCGGCGGCGGCGGTGTTGCCCGCGTAGGAGAATACCACGTTGGCGCCGCGGCGGGCCAGCTCCAGGCAGATTGCGCGGCCGATGCCGCGGCTGCCGCCGGTGACAACGGCGGTCTTTCCAGTCATGCTGCCCATGTTACTCTCCTTTCAGCGCCTCGCAGAGGGCGTCGATGTCGGCGCAGGTCTCCACTGCGCAGGTCTTGATGGTCGGGACGGTCTTTTTCACAAAGCCGCTGAGGACCTTGCCGGGACCGATCTCCACGATCATGTCCACCCCCAGCTCAGCCAGACGGCGGATGGTGTCCTCCATGTAGACCGAGGACTGGACCTGACGCTCCAGCAGGGCGGGGATGGTGTCCCCCTCCCCCATCTCATGGCCCAGGCAGTTGAACAGCACCGGGAACTTCATCTCGCCAAAGGTGATCTGGGTGAACTTCTCCCGCAGGGCGTCGCCGGCGGGGGCCAGCAGCGAGGTGTGGAAGGGGCCGCTGACCTTCAGGGGCAGGCAGCGCTTGGCGCCCAGCTCCTTGGCCCGTACGGCCGCCTTGTCCACAGCGGCCTTGTGGCCGCCGATGACCAGCTGGCCGGGGCAGTTGTAGTTGGCGATCTCCACGACGCCCTCGTCCGAGGCCTCCTCACAGGCCTGGCGCAGGGTGTCGCGGTCCAGGCCCAGGACGGCGGACATCCCGCAGGGGACGCCGGCGGCCGCCTCGGCCATGGCCTTGCCGCGGAATGCGGCCAGCTCCACCGCCTGGCGGGCGGTGAACACGCCGGCGGCCTCCAGGGCGGAATACTCGCCCAGGCTCAGGCCGGCGGCATAGTCGGGGTGAATCCCCTTGTTTGCCAGGATGGCGGTCATGCCGGCGGCAAAGGCCACCATGCAGGGCTGGGTGTACTGGGTCTGGTTCAGGACCCCGTCGGGGTCGGTAAAGGAGACGGTTTTCAGGTCAAAGCCCACGTCGGCGCCGTCCAGCACCGCCCGGAACTCGGGGTAGGCCTCGTACAGGTCAGCCCCCATGCCGGGATGCTGGCTGCCCTGGCCTGCGTACAAAAATGCAAGTTTCATGCCTGCAGTCCTTTCATCGTGGCCTCACAGCCGGCCATCATTTCCTCAAAGATCTGGCGCAGAGGCTTGATCTCGGTGAGCATACCGGCCACCTGGCCCGACATAAAGCTGCCGGTGTCCAGGTCGCCGTCAAAGACGGCGCGGCGCAGGGAGCCCAGGGTCAGCTTTTCGCGCTCGGCCAGGGGCATGTTCTCCTTCTCCATCTCCAGATACTGGCGGGCCATCTTGTTCTTCAGAACGCGGACGGGTGCGCCGGTGGAGCGGCCGGTGACGACGGTATCGTTGGCGCCGGCCTTGATGAGGGCCAGCTTGTAGTTCTCATGGATGGGGCATTCCTGGCTGACCAGCAGGCAGGTGCCCACCTGGACGCCGCAGGCGCCCAGGGCGAAGGCGGCAGCCATCTGGCGGCCGTCTGCGATGCCGCCGGCTGCGATGACCGGGGCGCTGACTGCGTCCACCACCTGGGGCACCAGGGCCATGGTGGTCATCTCGCCCACATGGCCGCCGCTCTCGGTGCCCTCGGCGATGAAGCCGTCCACCTCATACCGCTCCAGGCGCTTGGCCAGGATGGGAGCGGCCACCACGGGGAAGACCTTGATGCCGGCCTCCTTCCAGGCGGGGACGTACTTGCCGGGGTTGCCGGCGCCGGTGGTGACCACCTGGACGCCCTCCTCCACCACCACCTTGGCCAGCTCGTCAATGTGGGGGTTCATCAGCATCAGGTTGACGCCGAAGGGCTTGTCGGTGGCAGCGCGGGCGGTGCGGATCTCTTTGCGCAGGGTCTCGGCGTCCATGCCGCCCGAGCCGATCAGGCCCAGAGCGCCGGCGTTGGAGACGGCTGCGGCGAAAGCGCCGGTGGCGATGTTGGCCATGCCGCCCTGAATGATCGGGAACTCAGTCCCCAGAAGCTCATTGATCTTCATATTAACGAAACTCCTTTTCTTTGTTGGGCGTCAGGCTGCTTATGCAAGCTGAAGCAGAGCGCCGGCCCAGGTCAGACCGCCGCCGAAGCCCGCGCACAGGACCTTCTGGCCGCTGTGCAGCTGGCCGGAACGGACCAGCTCATCCAGCAGGATGGGGACGCTGGCAGCGGAGGTATTGCCGGTGTGGGCAATGTTGCCGGCGCATTTTTCGGGGTCCAGGCGCAGCTTCTTGATGGCGAAATCAAGGATGCGCTGGTTGGCCTGGTGAAAGACGAAGTGGTCCACCTGGTCCAGGCCGATGCCGGCCTTGGCGGCCACTTCCTTGGCGCACCGGGGCAGGACCTCGACCGCAAAGCGGAAAACCTCTTTGCCGTCCATGTGAATGTAGGAAGCAGCGCCGGTGTTGACGCCGGGGATCATCAGGACCTCCCGGTTGCCGCGGCTGCCCATGACGGCGCACAGGGAGGGATAATCCTCTCTCCACTCCACCACGGCGGCGCCGGCGCCGTCGCCGAACAGCACGCAGGTGCTGCGGTCGGTGAAATCGGTGATGCGGCTGAGCACTTCGCAGCCGATCACCAGGGCGTACTTGCGGGCGCTGGCGGCCAGCAGGCACTCGGCGGTGTGCAGGCCGTAGACAAAGCCGGCGCAGGCGGCGTTCAGGTCAAAGCAGACGGTGTCCTCGGGCATCCCCAGCTCCTTCTGCAGCACGCAGGCGGTGGAGGGGGTCATGGTGTCCTGGGTCAGGGTTGCCACCAGGCAGACGCCGATCTGTTCGGGGCCGATGCCGGCGCTCTCCAGCGCCCGGCGGGCGGCGGCGGTGCACAGGCCCAGGTGATTTTCCTCTCCGGTGCAGTAGTGCCGGCTGGAAATGCCGGTGCGGGTGACGATCCACTCGTCGCTGGTGTCCACCTTTTTCTCCAGGTCGAAGTTGGTCACCTCCTGCGCAGGCAGCGCAGACCCGGTGCCCATCAGCTTGATCCCACTCATAGGCGCTCCTTTCTCAGGGCGTTGGCGCCCATCATGCGGAATTTCTTGTACCGTGCCGCCGCCAGGGCGCTGCCGCTGAGCTTGGACAGGATGCCCAGCTCCTTGACCAGCACCTCATCCAGGGCGCGGTAGACAGCCTGGGGGTCGGTGTGTGCGCCGCCCTCCGGCTCAGGGATGATGCCGTCGATGACCTTCAGCTCCAGCAGGTCGGCGGCGGTCAGCTTCATGACGTCGCAGGCCTCGCTGGACCGGGAGGCGTCCTTCCACAGGATGGCGGCGAAGCCCTCCGGGGACAGGACCGAATAGACGGCGTTCTCCAGCATCAGGACGCGGTTGCCCACGCCCAGGGCCAGCGCGCCGCCGCTGCCGCCCTCGCCGGTGACCACCGAGATCACCGGGACGGTCAGCCGGCTGGACAGCGCCAGGGTGCTGGCGATGGCCTCGCCCTGGCCATGGGCCTCCGCCTCCAGGCCGGGGTAAGCCCCGGCGGTGTCGATGAAGGTGATGATGGGCCGGCGGAATTTCTCCGCCTGGAGCATCAGGCGCTGGGCCTTGCGATAGCCCTCGGGGGAGGGCATGCCGAAGTGATAGGCCACGTGTTCCTCCAGGGTGCGGCCCTTGCGGTGGCCGATGACGGTCACCGGCTTGCCGTGGAACAGGCCGACGCCGCCGTAGATGGCGCCGTCGTCCATGCAGGTGCGGTCGCCCCGCTGCTCAAAGAACTCGGTGAACAATGCCGAGACAAAGTCGGGGGTGCCGGGGCGGTCCGCATGGCGGGCCAGCGCCACACGCTGGGCAGGGGTCAGATCATTTGCCATGAGAATCGCCTCCTTTTCCATGGAGTTTGAGCAGACGGATCAAGGTGCTGCGCAGACGGGCACGGGGGACGATGGCGTCCAGGAAACCGTGCTCCAGCAGATACTCGGCGGTCTGGAAGCCCTCGGGGAGCTTTTCGCCGATGGTCTGCTCGATGACCCGGGGCCCGGCGAAGCCGATGAGGGCCCCCGGCTCGGCCAGCATGATGTCGCCCAGGCTGGCAAAGCTGGCGGTGACGCCGCCGGTGGTGGGATGGGTCATCACCGAGATGTACAGGCCGCCGTGCTCCGAGAACCGCTCAACAGCGGCGGAAGTCTTGGCCATCTGCATCAGGGAGAGGATGCCCTCCTGCATCCGGGCGCCGCCGCTGGCCGAAAAGAGGATCAGAGGCAGCTTGTTTTTGTCGGCGTACTCCACCAGGCGGGTGACCTTCTCACCCAGGGCAGCGCTCATGCTGCCCATAAAGAACCGGCTGTCCAGGACGCCGGCGGCCACCCGGATGTCGTCGATGCGGCCCACGGCGGTGACCACCGCCTCCCCCAGGCCGGTGCGGCGGCGTGCGCCGTCCAGCTTGGCCTCATAGCCGGGGAAGGACAGGGGGTCGTTGGACACCAGGTCGGCGTCCAGCTCCTTGAAGCTGCCCTCGTCCAGGATCAGGCTCAGACGGTAGTAGGCGCCCACCGGATGGTGGTAGCCGCACAGGGGGCAGACGTAACGGTTTTTCACCAGGTCGCGGCGCAGCACCGGCTGGCCGCAGGATTTGCAGGTCTCCTCGGTGTTGGCGGGGACCACGGTGCCGGAGTCGCGCAGGGCCTTGAGGCTCAGCAGCTTGTGCCGGCGGCGGGCAAATACAGTGCTCATGCCTTGCCCTCCTCATCCCCTGCCCGGCTCCACTGGAGCAGGGTGTCCAGGTTTTCGTCCAGGAAGGCGGTGGTGAAGCTGCCCCGGACAAACTCGGGGTGATAGAGGATCTGATGCAGCAGGTCGGCGTTGTTGGCCGGGCCGTCGATGATCATTTCCTCCAGCACCCGGCGCATCCGGCGGATGGCCTCCAGACGGGTGGGAGCCCACACAATCAGCTTGGCCATCAGGGAGTCGTAGTAGGGCGGCAGGGTGCAGCCGGTGTACAGGCCGGTGTCCACCCGGACGCCGCAGCCTCCCGGCAGGTGCAGAAAGTCGATTTTGCCGGGGCAGGGCTGGAAATTCCTGGCCGGGTCCTCGGCGTTGATGCGGCACTCAATGGCGTGGCCCCGCAGCACCACGTCCTCCTGCTTGTGGGACAGGGGCAGGCCCGCGGCAATGCGGATCTGCTCCCGCACCAGGTCGATGCCGGTGACGTATTCGGTGATGGGGTGCTCCACCTGGATGCGGGTATTCATCTCGATGAAGTAGAAGTTGCCCTCCTGGTCCAGGACGAACTCGATGGTGCCGGCGTTCTCATAGCCGGCGGCTTTGGCGGCCGCCACGGCGGCGGCGCCCATCTTTTCCCGCAGCTCGGGGGTCAGGGCCTTGGAGGGGGCCTCCTCCAGCATCTTCTGGTTCCGGCGCTGGATGGAACAGTCGCGGTCACCCAGCTGGATCACGTTGCCGGCCTTGTCGGCCAGGATCTGGAACTCGATGTGCTTGGGGTTGAGGATCAGCTTTTCCAGGTACATCTCGCCGCTGCCGAAGCAGGCCACCGACTCGCTGCGTGCCTCCTCAAAGAGGGGGATCAGCTGGTCGGGCTCAAAGACCCGGCGCATGCCGCGGCCGCCGCCGCCGGCGGAGGCCTTGATCAGGACGGGATAGCCGATGCGGTCGGCGATCTCCTTGGCCTGCTGGGCGGTCTCGACGGCGCCGTCCGAGCCGGGAACCACCGGCACGTTGGCGGCCATCATCATCTTGCGGGCGGCGGCCTTGTTGCCCATGGCGCGGATCACGTCGCCGGAGGGGCCGATGAAGGCGATGCCCGCCTCGGCGCAGGCGTCGGCGAACTGGTCGTTCTCGCTGAGGAAGCCGTAGCCGGGATGGATGGCGTCGCAGCCGGCGGCCTTGGCCACCGTCAGGATGGCGTTCATGTTCAGGTAGCTGTCCGCTGCCCGGGCGGGGCCGATGCAGTAGGCCTGCTCGGCCAGCTGCACATGGAGGGCCTCGGCGTCGGCGGCGGAATACACCACCACCGGCTCGATGTCCAGCTCACGGCAGGCACGCAGCACCCGCAGGGCAATTTCGCCGCGGTTGGCGATCAAAACGCGCTTGAACATTTCCTCACCCTTCCCGGTAGCGGATCAGGGCATCGCCGAAGGACACCAGTGCGCCGTCCTCCTGCAGGACAGCCTCAATGACGCAGTCGCACGGAGCCTTGACCTCGCTCATCATTTTCATTGCCTCCATGAGGCAGACGGTCTGCCCCTTCTGCACCTTGTCGCCGGGCTGGACAAAGGGCGGCTGGTCGGGTGCGGGGGCCACATAGAAGGTGCCCACCACCGGGGCGGTGATGCACTTGCCCTCCGGGGCAGGTGCGGCGGGAGCGGCGGCCGGGGCGGGAGCCGGTGCGGCAGGTGCCAAAACTGCGGGCGCGGCGGCCGGGGCGGCAGGCGCGGCCATCACGGCCACCCCCTTGTCCATCTCCAGCTCTGTATCTTTGGTATGCAGCTTAAACGCGGTGAGGCTGCTGGCGTCAAACCGGGCCATCAGCTCCAGGATTTCCTGATTGGTCATAGAGGCTCCTTTCGCAATGTAGGACAATCTGTCGGCGGACAGGAAAGCGAATTACTCAGCCTTCTCAGCCTCGTCGGCGTGGTCCTGCAGGTACTTGTACAGGTCGCCCACGGTCTTCATGTTGGGCAGGTCCTCGTCGGCGATGGCGATGCCGAAAGCCTCCTCCAGAGCCATGGACAGCTCCACGGCGGACAGGGAATCAGCCTCCAGGTCCTCGGTCAGGGTGGCCTCCATGGTCACCTTGTCGGCGTCGCAGCTCAGGGTCTCAACAATAATTTCCTTAACCTTCTCGAAGTCCATGATGATTTCTCCTTTTTTTCTACCAAAAGTGGATTTGATTCAAAATTTTTTCAAAAATCATTTTATCTAAAATAATTTAGAAAAAATAATTTTACAGGTATTTTAGCAGATTGACCGAGAATGTCAAGGGGTTTTTGGTAAAAAAATACAGCAAAAAACCGTTTCTCCTGCGGCTCTTTGCTTTCGATTCCAAAGCTCATCTCCCCCGCCGCCCCACACAGAAAAAGCGCCGGGCGGGTCTGCGTTTTGGTTTCGCAGGCCAACCCGGCGCGGCTATTTCGTTAAAAAATTTTATGTTTTCTTCTTTATGTTATAAGTTTGAGGTATTTCCAAAAAACACCGGCGGGGCTGTTTCAGCCCTCGAGGCCCCGGGACGGACGGTCCATGTCCCCCGCCGCGATGCCGGACCTTCCCCCAGCCGGCGGCCCGGTCCGGGCGCTCTTTCGACTGGGTTCGACCCTGCTCCTTCCTATTTATAATAGGGGTTCAGGCCGGGCTGTCCGGTTCCAGCCAGGTTTTGAGGCAGCCGGTGAGGACCCGGGCGGCGGCCTGATGGGCCGCCAGGCCGGGATGGTTCAGCGCGCCGGTGGTCTCGGGGGTGAGGGCGGGCAGAACCAGCATCTGGACCCGGCCGTCCCCGGTTTCCTGCCGGTAGCGGTCCAGGCCCGCCCGGATCACCGGCAGCAGGCCGCAGCCCATCATCCCATAGCACCATACCAGGACGGCCTGGGGGTTATGCCGCCGCACCAGGGCCAGGAAATCCCGCACCCCCTGCTCCACCCGGGCGGCGTCCTGAGGATCAAAGGTACCGTCGGGCAGGCTGTGCAGCTGGCTGGCCTGGCCGGTGACCGGGTCCACCCAGGGCGGGTTGGCAAAAGCGTGGTCGTCGTTGGTGCCCAGATGGATCACCACCGCGTCGGACTGCCAGGCGGCGAAGTCGTAGGGTTCCTGGGCGCCCCGTTGCCGGTTCTGGTCCCCCCGGGCCACCCCGCACACCCGGGTATAATAGGCGGGCAGGGCGTGGCGGGGGTCGTTGTCAAAGCCGGCCACAATCCCCCAGCCGCTCTGGGACACCACCCGGTATTCCGCCCCCAGGGCGTCGGCGGTGAGGCGGGCATAGTTGTTCCGGGCCGAGAACAGCACCCCGGTCCAGTCCTGTTCCCCCTGGGTGCCGATGGCCCCCTCCCCGCTGGTGATGCTGTCCCCCACGAATTCAATGCGGTGCCGGGGCGGGTCCAGAGGGAGGAATTCCCCCTCCGCAAAGGCCAGTCCCTCGATCTGGAGGAAGTGGGCGGGGTCGTCGTACATGGCCTGGGCGTCCTTGAGGATGCGGACGTGCTTGGGCCGGCCGGGGGCCATCCCCCGGAAGATGCAGCTGCGGCTGCGGCCGGGGTTCACCGCAAAGCGGGCCACCCACGCCCCGTCCAGCTCCACGCTGACCCAGGGCTCCATGATGTCATAGCCGGCGTTCCATTCCACCCACAGCTCGCTGCCGGTGAACTGCAGCTCGATGCCGCTGCCGGTCCAGAACAGGGTCTGGGGCTGCCGGTCTGCATGCCGGCCCAGCACCCGCACCTGGGGCAGGGCGGACAGGGGCAGGGTTGTCAGATGTTCCATGATGATTGGTTCCTTTCCGCGCCGGGCCCCGGAGGAGGGCCGGCAGTTTTCTGCTTTGAATATACTCCGGACGGCGCCGGTCCGCAAGGGGCGGGCGGAGTTTTTTGCGGCAGCAAAAACGGTTTCTTTTTTGATTGACGGATGGCCGGCGGGCTGGTAAAATAATGGATAATAAAACCCACCAATCCCCGCGGGATTTTAAGGGATTACATTCTGCAGCCCGGCGTCTTTGGGCCGCCGGCGCGCCGAAGGAAAGGATGACTGCGATGATGGACCCTCACACCGACCCCACCCGTCAGGTCATAGACCTGACCCGTTCCCTGCTTCAATATCACTACTGCGACAACAATATGGACGCCATCATCCAGCTGCTGGACCCGGAGATTGTCTGGCTGGGCACCGCCGAGCACGAGTACGCCGCCGGGCGGGAGACGGTGGCGGGGATTTTCCGGCAGTTTGCGGGGCTGATGCCCCGGTGCAACCTGTCCGGGGAGGAATACCAGGTGCTGGAAATGGGCCCGGGGCTCTACCTGTGCGCCGGGCGGGTGTGGATTTCCACCGACGCCTCCACCGGGATTTCCCTGCGGGTGCATCAGCGGTTCAGCTTTCTGTTCCGGCAGCAGGAAGGCCGGCTGCTGTGCTGCCACATCCATATTTCCAACCCCTATGAGGAGATGCAGGAGGGGGAGGTGGGCTTCCCCCACAAGATGGGCCAGCAGTCCACCCTCTATTTACAGGAACAGCTGGCCCTGCAAACCAAAAAGATCGCCCAGCAGACCGCCCTTTTGGAGCGGCTGAGCTATGAGGACGCCCTGACGGGGGTATACAACCGCAACAAGTACAACGAGATGCTGACCAGCGGCTGGGAGAAGGACAAGCCCCATCTGGGGATCATCTGCTTTGACCTCAACGGGCTGAAGCGGGCCAACGACCTGTTCGGCCACAGCATGGGGGACGAGCTGATCTGCCGCACCGCCGACCAGATCCGGCTGGAATTCGCCGGCAAGATCTACCGCATCGGCGGGGACGAGTTTGTGGTGATCGACGATGAGCGGGACCACGCCGCCTTCCGGGCGTCGGTGCTGGCGGTGGAGCTGAGCATGGCCCAGAACGGCATCAGCTGTTCGGTGGGCACCTCCTGGCACGCCGCCCCCTGCAACGTCCGGGCCCAGGTGGAGGAGGCCGACAGCCGGATGTACCACAACAAGCGCTGTTTCTACGACAAGATGTCGGACAAGGATTTCCGGGACTGACCGTCCCGCCCGTTTGCCGCCGCGCCGGACCCGGAGGGGCCCGGCGTTTTTGGCGCCAGGGCGGCCGCCTTGCTCTTTGGTGCGTCTTGTGTTATAATAGCCAGCGATTCGGCCCGAACGCCTCTTTTTCGCCGTCTGCGGGGTGCGGAGTCGGGCCAGAAAGTTCACATCCACACTGCCACCGGGTAGTAGAATGCACAGCGCATTCTTGCTTGCGACGTTAGGTCTTGGAAGCCGCAAGCGAGGATGCCTTTTTTGGTAAAGGAGACCGTATGATCGAAAAGCAACTCAGGAAATACATCATCCCCAACGTATTGGCCATGGTGGGCACCTCCTGCTATGTTCTGGCCGACACCTTCTTCATCGCCTGTGCCGAGGGCGCCGACGGCATCACCGCCCTGAACCTGATCCTCCCGGTCTACGGGCTGATCTTCGCCATCGGCTCCATGATCGGCATTGGCTCCGCCACCCGCTACACCCTCCAGAAGTCCCTGGGGGTCCGGGACGCCGACGACTATTTCTTCAACTCCATCTTTTTCACTCTGTCCATCAGCCTGGTGTTCATCGCCGGGGGTCTGCTGTGGCCCGAGGGGATTCTCCGGCTGCTGGGTGCGGACGGCTCCATCGTGCAGCTGGGGGCGGATTACATCCGGATTATCCTGTGCTTCACCCCCTTCTTCATGCTGAACTACACCTTCACCGCCTTTGTCCGCAACGACGGCTCCCCCAACATCGCCATGGCCGCCACCCTCACCAGCGGCATTTTCAACATTGTGTTTGACTATATCTTCATGTTCCCCATGCGTCTGGGTATGACCGGCGCGGCCCTGGCCACCGCCGTCTCCCCCATCGTCAGCATGAGCCTGTGTTCCATCCACTACCTCTCCCCCAGAAACACCATCCGCCTGCGGCCCCGCCGCCCCTCCCTGAAAAAGCTGGCCTCGGCCTGTTATCTGGGTGTGGTGGCCTTTGTGGGCGAGATTTCCAGCGGCATCACCACCATGGTGTTCAACTTCATTCTGCTGGGCCTGGCGGGCAACACCGGCGTGGCGGCCTACGCCATCGTGGCCAACATGGCCCTGGTGGGCACCGCCCTGTTCAACGGCGTGTCCCAGGGCCTGCAGCCCCTGGCCAGCAAGGTCCACGGCCAGGGCGACGCCGGCACCGAAGGCCGCATCTACCGCCATTCTCTCCAGATTGCCGCCGTCATCGCGGGGATTCTGGTGGTGAGCGTCCTTCTGTTCGCGCCCTACTTCGTGGCCGTCTTCAACAGCGAGGGCTCCGCCGCCCTGGCCGCCTACGCTGAACCGGGGCTGCGGATTTACTTCCTGGGCTTTTTGGTGGCGGCGGTCAACATTGTGCGCACCGGCTTTTACAGCGCCACCGGCCGGGGCCGGGAGTCCTCCATCCTCTCGCTGTCCCGCGGGGTGGTGGCCATCGTGGTGTTCGCCTGTCTGCTGTCCTGGATGCTGGGAGTCACCGGCGTGTGGCTGGCCTTCCCGGCAGCCGAACTGTTCACCCTGGGTCTGGGCCGGTTCCTGACCCGGAAAACTGCAAAGGAGGAAGCACAGTGAAAATCATTACCATCAGCCGTGAATTCGGCAGCGGCGGCCGGGAACTGGCCAAGCGCCTGTCCGACGCCATGGGCATCGTCTACTACGACCGGGAAATCCTCACCGCCATCGCCCAGAAGGGCGGCTTCCACGAGGACTACGTCCGGGAAACCCTGGAGCAGAACTATCTTTTGCAGTACCCCCTGACCATCGGCAAGAGCTTCTCCTGCGTCCAGCCCATCCCCCAGACCGCCACCGACCTGCTCATCGCCCAGCGCAACACCCTTCTGGACATCGCCCGGAAAGGTTCCAGCTGCATCATTGTGGGCCGCTGCGCCGACGTAATCCTGCGGGACTATCACCCCCTGCGGCTGTTCGTCTACGCCGGGGAACAGGCCAAGCTGCGGCGCTGCCTGGAGCGGGAGACCGACCCCTGCACCACCGAGAAAGACATCCTCCGCCAGATGCGCCGGATCGACAAGGCCCGTGCCAGCTATTACCGCCTGTTCGCCGAGACCGGCTGGGGCCAGAAGGAAAACTACGACCTGTGCATCAACACCACCCACGTCTCCATCAAGCAGATCGTCCCCCTGCTGAAGGGCTACCTGGAAGGGCTGTGACGGCAGCCTGGCCCCGAAAAGAACCGTTCGTCTCAAAAGGCCCGCTCCGGCGGGTCTTTTTTCATGCCAGCGCATTGTACCATCCGTCCCTTCACTTTACATCGTCCCTCCGTCCATTCTACCGTCGGTCGGTTGACAGGGCCGGCGCCGGCTGCTAGAGTGGGGCCAGCAAACAACGGAAAACGAGGTGGATTGCATGTACCAACTGGATAAAGATGCCTTCGGCACGTTTCTCGCCGCCCTCCGCCGGGAAAAGGGCCTCACCCAGCGCCAGCTGGCCGAGACGCTCTTTGTGTCCGACAAAGCCGTCAGCAAGTGGGAGCGGGGGCTGAGCATCCCCGACCCGGCCCTGCTGATCCCCCTGGCCGAGGCCCTGGGGGTGACGGTGACCGAACTGCTGCTGTGCCGCCGGTGCCCTCAGGCCCAGCCCATGACCGCGGCGGCGGTGGAGCAGGCCGTCCAAACCGCCATCACCTATCCCGGCTCCAAAGCCCCGCGGGCTTTCCAGGCCCAAAACCGCCGTCAGGCCCTCTGGTTCCTGCTGGCGCTGGCGGCAGGGGCCGCCGGGATGTACGGCTGTCACCGGTGGGGCGGGTGGAGCGAGAACCTGCTGCTCTCGGTGCTGCTGGCCGCGGGGTTCGGGGGATATTTCTGGCTGCTGGTGCCCCTGCGGCTCCCGGATCTCTACGACCAGCACCCCATCGGCTTTTTCTGCGACGGCATCCTCCGGATGCATCTTCCCGGCCTGGCCCTCAACAACCAGAACTGGCCCCGGGTGGTGTTGGCCGCCCGGGTCTGGGCCTGCCTGGCGGTGTCCCTCCTGCCTCTGCTCCATCTGGCCGCGGCCCTGTGGGCCCCCGCCGGGTGGATGGGATGGCTGGAATACGTCAGCCTGTTTTTGCTGCTGGGCGGGCTGTTCCTGCCCATGTACGCGGCAGGCCGCCGCTGACCCTCCAAGCCTCCTCCCGCCAAACCCCGCAAAAGGCCGGCCCGTCCCCTGTGCACAGCCCCCAAGCGGCCGGTTTGGGTTTGGGGGGCGGGTTTCCCCTTCTGTCCGGCCCGCCCGGACACGCCAAAGCGCCCCCCGCCGGGAAACCCGAAGGGAGGCGCTTTGCTGCGTGTATTGGATTTTGTTTTTTATCGCTCCTGGGCGTAGCGGGCCAGAAACTGGCGGGTACGCTCCTGTTTGGGGCGCTCAATGACGTCGTGGGCGGGGCCCTGCTCCACAATGACGCCGCCGTCCATGAAAATGATCTGGTCGGCCACGTCCCGGGCAAAGGCCATTTCGTGGGTGACGATGATCATGGTGGTTTTCTGCTCGGCCAGGGAGCGGATGACCTTCAGCACCTCGCCGGTGAGCTCGGGGTCCAGGGCGCTGGTGGGCTCGTCAAAACAGAGGATGTCGGGATGGAGGGCCAGCGCCCGGGCGATGGCCACCCGCTGCTGCTGGCCGCCCGAAAGCTGATGGGGGTAGTGGTTGGCCCGGTCGGCCAGGCCCATCCGGGCCAGCAGTTCCCGGCCCTCGGCCTCGATGGCGGCGTGAATTTCCTTTTTGCGGGCCTTGTAGTCGGGCTGTTCTTTGGCCAGCAGTTCCTTGGCCAGGGTCACGTTCTGCAGGGCCGTATACTGGGGGAACAGGTTGAAGGACTGGAACACCAGCCCGAAGTGGAGCCGCTTGCGGCGGACTTCCGCCTCCCGCTGGGTGGCGGGGTCGGCGGCGTCAAACAGAGTCTCCCCGTTCACCAGGATCTGACCCCGGTCGGGGGTCTCCAGAAAGTTCAGGCACCGCAGCAGGGTGGTCTTGCCGCTGCCCGAGGACCCGATGATGGCCAGGGCCTGGCCCTTCTCCAGGTTAAAGCTGATGTCCTCCAGCACGCGGGTGGCGCCGAAGTGTTTTTCGATGTTCTTGACTTCCAGAACCGGCATACCGCGCACCTCCTCAGCGGAAATAATCCAGCTTCTTCTCGGCCCAGCGGAACAGCAGCGTCAGGATGCCGTTGACCACCAGGTAGAACACAGCCGTATAGAACAGGGGCCAGATCATGCCCTTTTTGATGTAGGATTCGCCCATCCAGATGATCTCATACACCGAGATGACCCGCACCAGGGCGGTGTCCTTCACCAGGGTGATGAACTCGTTGCCCATGGGGGGCACAATCCGCTTGATGACCTGCAGCAGGGTGACCTTGAAGAAAATCTGGCTGCGGGTCATGCCCAGCACCTCACCGGCCTCGTACTGGCCCCGGGGGATGGACTGGATGCCGCCGCGGTAAATCTCGGAGAAATAGCAGGCGTAGTTGATGACAAAGGACAGCAGCGCCGCCCCGAACCGGGGCAGCAGCGGCAGGTCAAACAACAGGCCGGGGCCATAGAAGATAATCAAAATCTGGATCATCAGGGGGGTGCCCCGCACCACCCAGACCACCATGCTGACAAACCAGCGCAGCGGGGTCAGGCGGCTCATGGCGCCCAGGGCGATCACCAGGCCCAGCGGCAGCGCAAACAGCAGGGTCAGGGCGAACAGTTTCAGGGTGGCGCCCAGGCCCTCCAGCAGCGTCAGGGTGACGGACAGCAGCATAACGGATTCCCTCTCTTTACAGGCGGATCATGTACATGACAGGAACATTTGCCCCAGGGTGCCGCAGCCCTCTGGGGCAAATGTTCCAGAATAACAGGCAGGCGCTCAGCGCCCGGGGGGATTATTTTTCAATCACCGACTCCTGGACGCCGTAGGTGGTGGCGGTCTCCATGACGGTGCCGTCGTCATAGGCTTCCTTCCAGAAGGTGTTGAAGGCGTCGGTCAGGTCGGAACCCTTGCGGAAGGCCACGCCGTACTCCTCGCTGTTCAGCTGGACGGTGTAGGTCAGGTCGGGATAGCTGGTGCCCTCGCCGATCATGGCGCCCGCCATCAGCAGGTCGATGACGCAGGCGTCGGATGCGCCCGAAGCCACTTCCATCAGGGCGTCGGCCTGGGTGGTCTTGGCCACATAGTTCAGGCCCAGCTCATCCAGCTGTGCGGCGCCGGCCGAGCCGTTCTCCACCGCGAAGTTCAGCCCCGACAGGCTCTCCACCGTCTGATAGTCGGCGGCCTTGTCGGCCGGCAGAACCACCACCTGGCCGTTGTTGCAGTAGGGCTCGGACACCAATGCGCCGTTGGTCACCTCATCGGTGATGGTCATGCCGTTCCAGACGGCGTCCACGCCCTTGGTGTCCAGCTCCATCAGCTTGTTGTCCCAGTTGATCTCCAGGAACTCCACCTCAACGCCCAGGTATTCGCCAAAGGCCTTGGCCATGTCGGCGTCAAAGCCGATCCACTCGCCGTTGTCGTCCCGGTAGTCCATGGGGGCAAAGTCGGTCATGCCCACCACCAGGGTGCCCTTGTCCTGGACATAGGCCAAGTCGCTTTCGGCCGGGGCGGCCGAATCCGCCGCGCTGGAGGCGCTGGCTGCGGCATCGGAACCGGCGGCCGAGCCGGCTGCGCTGGAGGCCGCGGTGGTGGTGCCGCCGCAGGCCGCAAAAGACAGGGCCATGGCCGCCGTCAGGAACAGCGAAACTGCTTTCTTAAACTTTCTCATGGTAGATCCTCCTTACTACTGAGGCCGCCCCCTCCGGTACGGCCTCCCCGCTCCATTCTTTTTACTGCGCTAAAGTGGTGCAGTGATAACGTCTTGAATTTTAGCACACCAGATCCCACTTGTAAAGCCATCGGCCCGTCCCCGGGACATTTTCGTCCATTTCCCCAAAAACCGCCCCGAAAAGCTATGGATTTTGCGGGATATTTCCAGCCTGGACAACAAAAAAGACGAATGTCTTTCGACATTCGTCTTTTGGTCGGAGCAGCGGGATTTGAACCCACGGCCTCCTAGTCCCGAACCAGGCGCGCTACCAGCTGCGCTATGCCCCGAAAATACCGCAGCGGGTTGGGCTGCGGTTTGGTTGGGGATGAGAGAATCGAACTCCCACAAGTAGAGTCAGAGTCTACCGCACTACCACTATGCAAATCCCCATCATGTTATTCAATTGTCGCAGCGGCTCGGCCGTCCGCTGACAAGGGATATTATACTCCATCCGGGCGGCGTTGTCAACTGTTTTTTCAAGTTTTTGGGCGCAGGATTTTCCGGCCGGGGCGGACGGAACGCAGACAGGCATTTTTTACAAAAAGCAGGCCGAAAAACCTTGACAGATGAGGCATTTCGGACTAATCTTAATACATCTTAATAAAGAAGGTACGGGTGCAGCGGCTGCCGGCAGGGGGGCGCTGCGCCTCCATCAAACACAGAAACGAGGGATAACCATGAAAAAACGTGTTGGCATTCTGACCGCCGGCGGCGACTGCCCCGGCCTGAACGCGACCATCCGGGGCGTAGCGAAAGCGCTGTATGTGCGGATGGGCGACAACGTGGAGATCATCGGCATTCTGAACGGCTACCACGGCCTGATCAACGGCGACTACAAGAAGATGGAGCCGGATGATTTCCGCGGGCTGCTGACCCTGGGCGGCACGATTCTGGGCACCAAGCGGACCCCCTTCAAGATGATGCAGGTCATCGAGGAGGACAAGATCGACAAGGTCGCCGCCATGAAAAAGACCTACAAGGACCTGAAGCTGGATTGTCTGCTGTGTCTGGGCGGCAACGGCACCCACAAGACCGCCAACCTGCTGTCCCAGGAAGGTCTGAACATCATCGGCCTGCCCAAGACCATTGACAACGACATTTACGGCACCGACGTGACCTTTGGTTTCCACACGGCGGTGGACATTGCCACCGACGTCATCGACCGGATTCACACCACCGCCGGCAGCCACAGCCGGGTGATGTGCATTGAGATCATGGGCAACAAGGCCGGCTGGCTGACCCTGTACGCAGGCATTGCCGGCGGCGCAGACATCATCCTGCTGCCCGAGCTGCCCTACGACATCGACCGTGTCTGCGCCGCCGTGGAGCGCCGGGCCAAGAACGGGTCCAACTTCTCCATCATTGCGGTGGCGGAGGGCGCCCTGAACGCCGAGGAAGCCCGGATGAAGCGGAAAGAGTGGACGGCCAAGCGTGCGGAGGCCGGCTTTGGGGCCACCGCCACCAACCGCATTGCGGCGGCGGTCCAGAAAAAGACCGGCATGGAGACCCGTGTGTGCATTCCGGGCCACATGCAGCGGGGCGGCACGCCCTGCGCCTATGACCGCGTCCTGTCCACCCAGTTCGGCAGCCATGCGGCCAAGCTGGTGGAGGCGGAGCGCTACGGCGTGACGGTGGCCATGGTGAACGGCCGGGTCATTGAGAACCGTCTGGAGGACGTGGCCGGCAAGAGCCGCAACATCCCCGAGAGCTGCGACCTGCTCACCGTCGCCCGCCGCATGGGCATCAGCCTGGGCTGACCTACTTTTCTGGAAGAAAAGTAGGCAAAAGACTTTCAATGTGTACCATGAAGTTTCCGGGTCTCCGGAACTTCCGCGGGGCCTTTACGTTAAGGCTCGCTCCCGGCGTTTGCGCCTGCGGCGCGGTATGCAAACACAGCGACCGCGTCCAGTGGACGAAACAGGGAGCTGTGTTTGGCGCCGCGCTCCGGTTTTTGCAAGCGCCGGCCCTGGCGCGCC